>CAYPUK010000136.1:0-29034 GCA_964414035.1 uncultured Thermoplasmatales archaeon
CCTTCTATCGTTTCTTTACATCAGCACACAATACATAATTATCTTACGTTACGCTGATAATGCAGCATCAACGATTGCTTCAACATGAATCTTTGTTGAATCAACAACAAAACAATTCACATCGTCTTGATTGATAAGCATTGGGATCTCGGTACATCCAAGAATGGCTGCTTCTGCACCATTGTCTTCAAACCAATCAATGATATCAATAAAGAATGATCGTGATGAATCCTTGATCATGCCACGGGTGAGTTCCTTTTCAATGATTTCCTCAACTCGTAGTTGATCGAATCGATTTGGAATTAACACGTCAATACCATAAGATGCTTTCAATCTATCTTTTATAAATCCTTCATTCATGGTGGACATGCTGCCGAGTAAAACTGCTTTATCAATCTGTTTTTGATATAATCTCTTTCCAATGGCATCACCAATATGAATAAGAGGAAGAGTGCTTTGTTTACTGATCACTTCAGCACTTTTATGAAGCGTGTTCGCACATAACGCTAAAAGATCGGCACCACCATGTTCAACTCGTCGAACCATTTCAAATAATCGTTTTTCAATTTCATCCCAATTATGCCAATGTTTTACCATTACTTCTTGAAAATCCATACTGTATAACAATAATTCTGCTGAGTGATTATTCCCAAGCCTTGCATTCACTTCTTCGTTGATCAACTGATAATATGTTTTCGTGGAATGCCATGTTGACCCACCGATGAGACCAATCGTTTTCATGATACCTCCTCGTCATTAAAGGATGAATGTTTGTTATTAACAGACTCATATATGTTTTTCTTATTTTTTGTTTTACGCTACAATCAAAAACAGCAAAACAAAGAACCGTTTTAAAAATACATTCATGCCATGACAAATTATTCCCATAAAGCCTAAAAAACCAAGAAATCCAAGTAACCATCTTTTCTTAATAGGTTTTATTTGTATCATGTGATCTTCAACTCAATTGTTCGTTTTATTTTTTTGAATAAACCCCAATAAGACTGGTTTGAGCAAGGATGTGATCATTCATTTCTTTGAGTAATTTCTTTTTATTCATTTTTGGATTTCCCTCAAAATCTGTGTCTAAAGCATAAAGGGTGAATTGATACCGATGAGAGCCAAAAGGTGGACAAGGACCCATGTATTCATTTTTTCGCATGCTGTTTTTTCCTTGCATCATCTTATGGTCAGATGATTGCTTTGAAGAAACACCTTCTTCTAACCTGGTTTCATCACTAGGTATGTTAAAAAGAATCCAGTGCGTCAGTGTTTTTATTGGCGTGTCTAAATCATCCATGATTAGTGCATAACTTTTGGTGTTTTCCGGTGCATGATTCCAATAGAGTGGCGGTGAATGTTCTTTTCCTTTACAGGTGTATTCATCTGGTATCTGTTGATTATGAGAAAAAGCCTTACTTTTTAGTTCGAAATTCCTCGGATTCATCGTATCAGAAATAGATACGTCACATAATATGGTGATGGTACCTCTCATTATTTCAGATTGAAATGATCATGTTACCATCTTCATCTAAATCTCCTTCTAAGAACAATGACCAATATGTGGCATATTTACTGGAGATATCTTTTGGTGAAACAAGGATTTTCACATCGCGGAAATGAGGATATTTTTCTTTTTCCACTAATCGATGCACAGCCCATTCTACATCCCAGCGAGGATTTGGTGAGTAATCACCGATTAATTGAGCGAACTCATCAGTAAGGTTCTGATCAAACTCGTATCCACTGATTGGTGGTGTTTCAATCAGTGAAATATTTTTATCAATCAATTTTTCTCTGATTTCTTCCCATTCTTCACCATACATTAGATAATACGCTTCTTCAACTCGTAATGAGGTTCTGCTCCAACCACCAAGATATAAGTTCTCCCAATCATTCTGATCATATGGTCCTCCATTGCTTCCATCAGAATAATCTAACACATTATGCCGGTAAATGTATGCATAGTTCATCACACTTCGATACTGGCCCCATGTTTCCCGGAATTCTTTTCCTTGCAAGATATCAAATGTGGCACCACCAGGTTTATATCCTACTTTATCGACGCCTTCAAAATAATCACTGGTAAGTCCTCCAAAATGACCGAGTTCATGTAACAGTGATGCCGCCACTGCGACTCGAATACCACGAGGTGTAGGTACTTGTCCATATCCAAAGTATCGAATTAAAAGTTCTTTTGCTGAAAGAGGAGTGAACGGAGTGGTCCATACACTAATTGCATCATACACGTTTCCTTTCGCAGGATGTTGATATCCTCCCTTATGACCAAGCAGACAATAGATAAATGCTCCCTTTCGTTCATCAGGAAAATGATTATTATAATATTGCAGGATCATCCCTGAGTCCTGAGATAATTGTTCAAAATGCTGTAAAGATTCCCCGCCACCATTCAAGGGAGTGTTTGGCCAGCCATCATCAAAGAACGCTTTGATGTTATGTCGTGCGTATCGTTCGATGAGTGCTTGTTTGCTTTCTTCATAAAAGACATGTGCCGGATCAGCAATTCCTGTTGCCTGCATATGATCGACTTCTAAGTAAATGTTTTCAATGTATGGATCTGCAAAATATGTAGAGAATTGATATTCCCGGTCATTAGTGATACTGTCCATATCTGGATCTAAGTTACGATGATCATCCCAAGTATAAGGATCATAACCCCATTTCCATTCCCAAAAAAGAGGAACTGAATCGTCATCTGGATCAATTGATGCATCATCAATGGTTTCATCGGTGTTTAACACGTTTACTTCCAGCCAATACGGAAGTTGATCATTATCATAATCCATTTGATACAAATTAAACCATATTTCAAAAGTGTCTCCTAGATAATAGCCATACCCGTCTTCATCTCTGAAATAATCATCACCCGTCCAGCGTCCTGTTCGATAACAATATGTTACGCTGAATGAGTCTTTTTCTACATCTTGGCTTCGCAAGCCAAACAATCCTTTTTTCTCCCGTTCCACGATGGTAAGTGTGATTTCAGATGTTTCTTGTTCTTGTTCTGCCGTTCGTACTACCTTGTTTTCTTGAAAGATAGTATCCCAGCTAGTAAATAGTACTTCGCTACTCTGCATATGTTGTGAGATATCTTTACTAACATATTCCATGCCATCTATGTTTGAAATATAATAAAATTCAGGGGTTTGCTTCCAAGATAATCCAAATCTTAATAATCGGTCTAATAGCCCCCGATGTCGAATGCGTAAAACTTCAAGGACTACTGCTTGATTTTCATACGGAGCAATACGATCATCAACGATATCCATTTGATCAAGTAATCCTTCCTGTTTTAATTCATCATAGGTTTTCGTTAACACATCGGTAATGGGAAAAGATGGCGATTCATCCTTTGATTCACCAATCTCTTCCTCATCCCAAGGAGGCAATAGAAAAATAAAAACACTACTCACAAGCATTAAGACTACGATGAACGTTCCAATCATAATCAATGATTCTTTCTTTTTCCCAACAGGTATTTTCATCAATTCACTCCCCTTATCACTAATAACAGTGTATGCAAAGAAATTATATTAAATAATCTGATTAAACAATGTGACTCTTCCCCAATAAAAAACCCCAGTTTTTTTATCATGTCTTCCACACTCCACTAAAGAGTACAGTTTGGGAAATACATCAAGATTATCCGTTAAAATAATAATTTTCTCGAAATTAGAGAAAATTAGAAAAAAAGAAAGAGAACCCTCCCTCTCGCATGAAATACTATCTTCTCTTCATCCTAATTTTAAATAGTCTATCGCAGGGGTGAAAGAATATTATAAATTCGTTGAATCCCTAGAGGTATGTCTTCTTTTCCTCTCTCTTCCATTAGCAAAATGAGATTGACAAAAATCTCCCTAAGTTTTTCAGTATTTTGTTCAAATTTCATCTTTTTCCCCTGCGTGTTCGTATCTACTTTGCTTTCAAGGGAAAATAATGCTTGTTCCCCCTCGTCCTCAGATTCATCTGGTCCACTTTCATCTTTTTCTTCATCATCTTCAGATTCATCATCAACATCTAAAAGTTCAACAGGTTCTTCCTCAGTATCTTCGAATTGAATTAAATCATATTCGAATAAATAAGATTCAGGAGTCCAACTGATCATCTTTTGAAGATCACAATCAACATCACTAGAAAGAACCAACCAAATCTTGGCACCTTCATTATTATCAGCATCTATTGGAAGACTGCCAGTATCTACTTTTTCAGCGATATGAACACTACCATTCTCACAAGCACTATCACTTCCTAAACAAATTAAGCCATCACCCGGCCAAGGATCTGGATAATAAATCAGGGTATAATTTTCAAAAGGAGTAAGATTATGTCCATTGAACACAAAATCAAATGTTTCTTTAGATAATTCATATTTCATCTTACCCCATGAACCATCCTCGATGATTTCCCATGAAGCGGGATCTTTTTCATACAGGTACAAATGTGCTATATTTGATTTCCCAGCTCGTCCATGAGGACCCTTTGCTGCCACACTGGTTGCAAATGTCGAACTGATCACTAGCGTTAATATTATCACTATCCATGCTTTTTTTACCATCATAAAATCCCACATCCCTATTTTTATAAACTCTCTTATTTAATAATTGAGAGAAAAAATCAACGAAGGATCAATTAACCAAAATGATCATCCGATACTTGCATTATAAGTAAGATCACATTCACAGTATAACACAAAGAATAAGAGTAAATAAAATGGAAAATATGCAATGAACAATCCACTTTTTAATTCTAACGACGATTATTCATATAATTGTTCAAGATGCTCTCCATATTTCTTAAGAATCGCTCTTCGTTTAATCTTCATGGTTTGGGTAAGCATCCCATTTTCATGAGTGAAATCCTCAGTGATAAAAAAATATTTTTTGGGAATTTCATATTTTCTAAAATCATTCTTTAACGATTTTGAAATTGCATCAGATAAAAACTTTTTTAGATCCGAATCAGGTTTTGCAACGCCAGCAAGAATATCATCTGGATGAATATCAAGTTTCATTTCATGTGCCCAATCCTCAATGTTTTCTGTGTCTAGTGCAACCAAACACACGTTATACTCTTTCCCGTCACCATATACCATTGCATTTGCCACATATGGAAGCGTTCTAATATGTTCTTCAATAGTTGCTGGAAAAATATATTTTCCATTCTGCAGTTTATATTGTTCTTTAATTCTTCCAGTGATAAACAAATAGCCCTCTTCATCTAATTTACCCCGATCACCTGTTCGAAGCCCACCATCATCTTGTAAGACTTTTTTTGTTTCAGCTGGTTTGTTATAATAGCCGATCATCACCTGTGGACCATACACAATGATTTCACCATCATCGCGAGGTTTATCATTTACGGTTTGATCAATCACTACGTTTGTTTGTTCCACTGGTTTTCCTACACTTCCGAATTTATAGGCTTTTGGAGCGTTCATAGTGATCACTGGAGAGGTTTCTGTGAGCCCATATGCATCATAGGTTGGAATACCAATACTATAAAAAAACAAGGCAACGTCTTCATTCATCCGAGCACTCGCAGTTAAAGCAAATTGTAGTCTTCCACCGAATCGTTCCCGGATTTTATCAAGAACAAGTTTATTTAATAATCGATAACCAATTCCTGCTTTCCCAGTTTGAAACCGTTTTTTCGCAGTAGATACTGCCATGGTGAACAATTTTTGTTTCATGCCACCTTCTTCATTCATTCGTTTGTAGATTCCTTTATAAATCGTGTTAAAAACCCGGGGAACCGACATTAACACGGTTGGTCTAACCTTGACTAAATCAGATCCCATTTTTTTAATGGTATCCATCAAACCAATTGATCCACCAAACTGAAGCACATTATGAAGCTCAGCTGAAATCGCATAGGAATGTGCCCAAGGTAGATGACTAAATGAAACTGTTTCTTCTGTTAAATCCTCTTTATATAAATGATATCCAGCTTGAGACGCAAAACAAAGATTCCCATGAGAAAGCACCACTCCTTTTGGATTACCAGTTGTTCCAGACGTGTAAATGATGACGGCTGCATCTTTTGGTTCAGGATAAAGAGCAGGAACCGGATTTTTTTTTCCAATTTCTTCATACGCGATCATACTATGTGGTCCTGACCCTTCGATCACAATCACTTTTTCAAGAGTTGGAATCAACTCTGTGAAGTCCTTTACTTTTTCATAAATTTCTTGCGTACTCACAATTAGAATTTTACAGGCAGCATCTTTTAACACATATTCCCACATGGACCGAAGTTCCTTTTCATACATGGGAACAAACCAAGCACCAACACCATAGGAGGCAATCTCAGCAATCAACCATTCACTTCGATTCCGTGAAATAATACCAATCCGATCACCTTTTTGCACACCAAGGCTTGCCAGTCCTGCTCGGAAATGCTTAACTCGTTCTCCAACCTGTTTATAGGTAATCCATTCATAGTCACCAGCATCATTTTTCATGCCAAACAAGGGATTATCTGCATATTTTCGTTCAGCGGTTTCGAAAAGCTCAACGAGATTACGGTAATCATTCTGCTTCCAGATATCGTTAGTAATGTTCATATTGCTCCCCTAAAATTAACGAGTACAATAATGGTCAAAATGGGCTTAACCGGATTTGAACCGGTGATTTCCGCCATGTGAAGGCGACGTCATAACCGCTAGACCATAAGCCCAATAAATAAGCAAATCTTTGAAGTGATGAATAAACCTGTTAGATATATGTTTTTCGACGGAATCAATCTCTCTTTTTTTGAAGAAACCTTTATCAATATTAAAAAGGTTTATTATTTATATTAGACTCATAGGATTTGTTCACATGATCGAAGATTTAGTCTCTGCCCTTTTAAAAAAATTCAAAAAAGAAAAAAATGATTCTCCAACAGTAGAATCATCAACGGAACCGTTGGAATCAACACAATCACCTCTGGAAAGAGAAGACGTAGTTGAATACCATGAGGTGTTATACTCAGATAAACCTGAAAAGGTGTATAAAAAACGATCTTCAGCTCACAAGATGCTTTTTACTGATGTTGATACGGTGGAATCAGATATCGATGAGATTAATAGGACAAAAGAAGCAGAAAACGGAAACGTTGAAAAACGAGTTGATGTCCTTCTTTCAAAAAAGAAAGATAAAGTCAATAAACCAGTCACTCGAAAACCAGCAAATGTTGTGTATGTGGTTAGTAAACCTCAACCTGGTCAAGTGAAAGGTGATTGGGCAGTACGAAGTCATCGGAAGATTTTTAGTCATCACCGTACCAAACAAGCAGCCATTAAAAAAGCACGAACGATTGCCATAGACCGGGATGCAACAGTTCTTGTGCAAAACACGGATGGAACCTTTAGTGACGGGTTTAAACCTCGGAAGAAAAAGAATAATACAAAATAATTTTTTTTATGAAATGATCTTACGTTGGTTGAGCAAGTATGATATCAGTGTTACGAATTGGTCATCGTCCCTTTAGAGATAAACGGATTACTACTCATGTTGCACTGGTTGCTCGAGCATTTGGTGCTGATTCAATTTTTATTGATACTCATGATGAAAAAATCGAGGAAAATATTCATGCAGTCTGTAATCGATTCGGCGGTGGTTTTTCCATTAAAACTGGTATTTCTCCAATGAAGATGATTAAGAACTGGAAGGGATCCATTGTTCATCTCACTATGTATGGGGAAACTGTTGAGGAATCATTAAAAGTTCTTGATCCAAAAAAGGATTTACTGTTGATTGTTGGTGCTGAAAAAGTTCCACCACAATTTTATGATGTCGCAGATATCAATGTTGCTGTGGGAAATCAACCACATTCTGAAGTAGCAGCCGTTGCTATTTTTTTAGATCGATTCACCAATCAATCTTGGGAAAAAAAACAATTTGATGGAAAGATGACCATTATTCCAAGTAAGCATGGAAAGAAGGTGGTGAGCACTGATGACAACAAAGAATGACGTTTCAATTCCTTCAGCTGAAGAATGTTTGCAATTGCTCAAAGATGCAGGATGTTCTGAAAAGGTGATTTGTCATTGTAAAGCAGTTAGAGATGTTGCAATGCGCATCGTAGGGTACATACCAGAGGCGGATAAACAACTTGTTGAAGCTGGAGCGCTTCTTCATGATATTGGACGATCTCAGACTCATGGAATCGATCATGCAATTGTTGGAGCTCGTATTGCAAAAAAATTAGGATTGTCAGAAAACATCGTTCATATCATCGAACGGCATATCGGTGCTGGATTAACTCCGTCTGTTGCTAAATCGTTAGGTCTTCCCTTTAAAGATTTCATGCCAAAAACTCTTGAAGAAAAAATCGTATGTCATGCGGATAACTTAATCGATGATTGTGAACGACAAGATATTGAAGTGGAAGTTGAACGAGCGTTACGAGAGAATCATAAAGAATATGCCATGCAACTGGTGAAACTTCATAAGGAAATCAGTGATTTAATAGGAATGGATGCAAATACAGTGTAAAAGAACCAGAAAAAAATATATATGGTTTCTAGGATGTAGCCTAAAACACAAGCATCATGTTTTTTTTCAATTCGCAGGGGTAGCCAAGCATGGCCAACGGCGCAAGGTTGAGGGCCTTGTCCTGTAGAGGTCCGCGAGTTCAAATCTCGTCCCCTGCATTTTTTTACCGGTAAATTTAAGTAAAAATCTCGTGGTTTTTTTTATTTTTTTCTCCTTATTTTAAAAAAGGCATAAATCCCAATTAAGAGTGTGAGAAGAATTGATTGGAACTAGGTGGTTACTAACGAAGTTGTTCCTACTGTGATCGAAGCATAGTTTTGAAGAAATGGTTAACCCTATGATCATCAATTTGATCTTTTTTAAACTTTAATTGAAAGAATTGTTTAGACACTGTATAATAAAATTATCAAGTTTTTTTCATCTTTCTAACTATAAACACAACAATCAACACTCCTACGCTTATAGCTGCAAGGATCATTATGTAATAGAAATGCATGTTTTCTTCCTCCACGACATAAATATAAAATGTGTCTGAGATGGTGTTATTGTGTTCATCCATCACGGTTAATTTTATTTCATAAGTACCTTCTCTCTCAAATACGAATTCAGATACCTCTCCGTACAATGTTTGTATCTTTCCTTCATACTCGAATTCCCAGGTATAGTTTACTATTCCTATATCGTCGGTTGAAGAAGTTCCATCAAAAGTTACCAGTTCTCCTATCGAACAACTGATATCTCCTGTACAGACCGCATTAGGAGGCGGATTCCTTCCACCTAAAGTGAAGATCGTAAGATGATCTAATTGACACTCTACATAACCACTATATCCGTTTTGATTTGTTGTGTTCACTGAACATTCTTCTACTTGTGACCATTCTTGATTTTCTTCATCCCAATAGTAGATCGAGAGAGTATTTTCGTCTACCTTTGGTTCATTTATTTCTTCCTCCTCGTAATATATCTTGATTGTTATCGGCCAATTTACAGCATCAGAGCTGTTGACTTCAACTCCAAAACAATTACCTATTTGAAGTATATTAGCCGTAAGAGTAGCATTAGCAGGGTTTTTTGAAAAGTCAGAGATCACCAACTGAGTGTTACTCACCAATTCTATAGAAATAGTGATATTATAGTCCCAATCAGGGCTTATATCAATTTGACCAGGGCCTATATCGAACGATATGTCATCGGCCACAACGATATCTTTTGTTATAGAGTCCGATGTAATACCATCAGAGACGGTTAAGTTTACTAAATATACACCAGATTCCAGTAACACGCATCCCTCCTCATAGAGGATGTACCGTCCGTTATCGATATCAAAAGTCCAGTTGATTATCTCATACTTACCCTCACTTGACAGGTCCTTTAAACAGATAAGATCGCCTTCTTTGGGATAAAAAGGTCTCCAGGTAAAATCTGCTGAGAGGTCCTTTTTCCTTGGGGTAGTACCACACAAACCCGCCTTCTCCCCCTCCAGGTGTTCTGAAAAGGCGTTTATCATGTAGTAATAAGTTACTCCATTCTCCACATGAGTATCCCTATAACTGAAGGTCCTGTGATCCACGGTTTTGAACAGTCCTAGTACATCGCCGGTTGTTCCTTTGTATATTTTGTACCCTATTATCTCGCTACCCCCATCACTTTCGGGTTCATCCCAAGACAGTAGTACCATCGAGTCTCCAGGTATGCATTCGAAATTCCTTGGTTCGGTCATAACTCCGTAAACGGTAACTTCCTGGACGAACGTATCTGTCAAAC
Source organism: uncultured Thermoplasmatales archaeon (assembly GCA_964414035.1). GTDB lineage: Archaea > Thermoplasmatota > E2 > DHVEG-1 > DHVEG-1 > EX4572-165. Next base: position 10,263 of record CAYPUK010000136.1, read on the forward strand.
CTCCAGTATCTTTGACTTCAAGTATGACTTCGTAAGTTCCGGCTACAGGGTATTTTTTCACAGTTCTTGGCATGGTCAACCACGGGGTGTCGTATATCCCATCGTAGGTCCAGTCCCATCTGAACTGAAGGTCGGAAATGTCATCTTCTTTATCGGAGCTTTGGGACGCATCGAAGGCGAAGTCAGTTGTCGTATTCCCGAATTGAGGATCCACGGAAAAATAAGCTTCGGGTCTGTTATTCTCGAGTTCATTATAAGGTTCAACACGTGGATATTGGTCGATGTTGTCACCTCCCTCTATATGGTACGCCTCGTCGATAAATCCATCGCTGCCCGGTTTATCCTGAAAGATACCAGACATCTCATCCACTCCGGTATAATTCGACCAATAATTGCCACCCGTGGGATAAAGTTTCCACCAGATATTGTCTCCGTCATCGAAGGCATCCTTGTAGTTATCGATGAAGTCGTTCCGGTAGATACGGTTCAGTTCACAGCTGTATAAAGTGATTCCCTCCTTGAATTCCGATCCTATAACGATATTATTGTAGATGTCGTTTGAATTACTCCAAGTAGCTAGATATATCCCACTTGAGTAAGATTTTATCATCGTATTGTTCACTATGATATTGTAGTTCGATCCAACCTCTAGATAGATTCCTCTGTTGGTATCATAGATATAGTTATCATCTATCACGTTATTTTTTGATCCCCTTAAGTGAAAACCGAAGGACTGGTCAGATAGAGAGTTATCTTCCATAAGATTTTCATCAGAATAATAGACAGCAATACCACCTTGAGAGTTCGATTCGACGGTGTTGCCGCGTATTATATTTTTAGATGTGTACTCCATGGTCAAAGCGTCCTGGTAACTATGATGTATATGGTTGTTCTGGATTGTGTTTCCAGTCAATGTAGTTTGAAGATCTCCTTCGATATTCAAGCCAAAGATATTATATGAAATAATATTATTTTTATATGTACAATCGTTCGAGTTTTTCTGGATGATACCATGATAGCCGCTTTTTATCGTGAATCCATTTATCTCTACATCATTGGCTTCTACAACGAAAACATCTTTCCCACTTCCTTCTATAATAGTATCAGAAGGGTCACCTGATGAGGACCTGATTGTCAAAGTTTTGTCCACAACCAATTCTTCCTTATACTCACCTGGGCCTACCAATATTGTATCTCCTGCACTTGCATTCTCTACAGCATACTTTATCTTGAGATATTGGTCGGGAACCGTAATAGTTGATGCTGAAGCGACCTCATTATCTATATCGATGAGAGCAAATGAACTAACTATAGCTAAAACAAATATAAATGAGATAGTCCTGTGCACGATCGTATTAGACATCTAAATCCTCCTTATAACTCGGTTTTCGAACCGATAAAGACTATTGTTTTACTAGGGTATCAATTTTATTTCATTTTAGAAACTTTAAAATTTGATAACCTCTTACTTTTTTTGGATTATATCACTTTTTTTGGGTAAATTGTAAACCATCTTTCTAATGTCAACGAATCTCCCTTAGGGACTACATTTATTTCACTCCAAGTTATAGTAATTGATTGACTGTTAAATGTATAATTTGACCATTTACTAACTGATTCTAAGATAACATTTGCTACACACACGATTGATTGTTCATTATACACTTTGAATGTCCCCTCTATTTCAGGAGAACTTAATCCTGCATAATCTATGATGGTTAAATCTGAAACCTGCTCTCCACCTGATTTAATAATTTCTATTCTAAACATAGCTCCTTCTGCAGGTTCACCACCAACTATGCATCGGACACTACATTTAACGGTTACCATAATATAATCTGGTTTGGTTAACTCTTCTAATTCTTCACAACCAGAAAAGCCCACCACGATAAAACAGATGGCAACTAGAAAAGCAAGGTTTTTTATTTTTATGTATTCCCCCTTTTTAACATAATATTCTTAAATAATCATAATCTCTGATATTATAAATACTTTTTTGGTAATAAACCAATTATTAATTAGATTATTCATTATAATTGTAAAAAACCAAGGTTGCATTTAATTTACCGGTAAAAACCATTTCAAATCTCGTCCACTGCATTTTTTTTCATACTTTTAAAAGGAGAAAAACTGTAAATTATGAAAAAATAATGCTTTGCTTCCTTTCACTGTTGAAAATAGGTACTATTTTGATCCCATCTGAAATCCAAAATTCATTTAATTGAAAATTCGTTAAAGACTTGTTTCATCATTTAAAATGAAATGGTATCTTAAAATTCAAAAAAAGTTTCATACTTACTATGCAATTGAAATATTCCCGTAAAAGATAAAAAGTAAATGAGAAAAGCAAAAAAAAAACATTGGAGAACTATAATGGAAAATAACAATTTCGCAGAATTTTTAAAAGATATTTCTCAACAAGATCTATCGAAGGTGGGAGGTAAGGCAGCAAATCTAGGAGAAATGATTAGGGCTGGACTTCCTGTACCTGAAGGTTTTGTATTAGTAGTCGATGCATACGAAAAATTTATTGAATTTAACAAAATAAAAATCAGAATTGAACAATTATTAATGAATTTGAAAACTAATGATTTAGAAGATATTGAAAAAGTATCTCGTGAAATCAAAAGCTTATTTGAAGATGGTGAAATACCCTCGGATTTACTTTATGAAATATATGATTTTTATGAGAAGATGGGAAGTTTTGAAGTAGTCGTTCGTTCTTCTTCTACATTGGAAGATTCACCAACAACTTCATTTGCAGGACAATATGATAGTTTTCTTAATGTTACAGGAAAAAAGCAGTTGCAGGAAAGTATCAAAAAATGTTGGGCTTCTCTTTGGAATACCCGGGCTTTATCTTATCGGTTAAAACAAAAGATTGACAGTACTGAACTGGCTCATGCAGTTATCGTTCAAAAGCAAATCATCGCTAAAAAATCAGGGATTTTATTTACGGCAAACCCTCTGAACAACCGAAGTGATCAAATGCTGATTAATTCTTCCTGGGGGCTGGGAGAAGCGATAGTAAGTGGGGATGTAACACCAGATCAATGGATAATACATAAAAAAAGTCATGAAATCGTAGAAGAAAAGATAGTGGCCAAAAATGTAATGACCATACGAAAAAATGAGGGAACCAAATTAGTAGATGTACCCCAGCAAAAGGTAAAACAGCCGTCTTTAGAAAAAAGAGAGATACATGACCTTATAAAACTTGGAAGAACTACAGAAGACCACTTTAACCGTCCTCAAGACATAGAGTGGAGCGTTTATAATAATAAAATATACTTGGTGCAGTCCAGGCCAATAACGACTCTTTTCCCCAACCTGAAACCTGAAGATAAAAGTGAAGAATTGAGAATATATACTAATTTTTTATTAATCGATAAGGTAATGCCTGAACCTCTCACTCCTATTGGTAGGGAGTTATGGATGAAAACGTTGACAAATCTTTTTCCCAATCAATGGGTAAAACATGCTGGTGGAAGAGTATTTATGGATACCACTGAGCTGTCCAGATTAGAAAAATGGTGGGACAAGCTACGATCTAATCCTTCTGCAATGGATCCTGAAACAATAAAGACCACATTAGAAGTCTTAGAAAGAAATAAAGACCAATTAAAAAAACAAAGAAAATCACTAATCAAAATCATTCCAAATATGTTTTTTGGAATTAATCCCTCTTTTTACAAATTTTTACTGACGTCTAGTTTTAAAGTTCAACATGGCATGTTATTTTCCCCAGAAAAAGTGGTCAATAAAGCACACATTTTTGGTGAAAATCAAATAAAAGCTCTTGAATAAAAATCAAAAAAAACTTGACACTGTTGAAGAAAAATTGGAATTCATAGAACAAAATATACTATCAGTTTTCTATTTTGTACCGCTGCAAACGCTTTTTTATGTGGTCAATTCGCTTACATATCTAAAAAAAGCCAAAACGATTATCAGCAAATATCTGGATGATACCACTCAACTTCATAACGTAGAAAAATCGCTTCCCAACAATGTAACCACAGAAATGGGTATGGAGCTTTTATTAATAGCCCGAAAAATTGATCAGTCAGGTGAGCATCCATCACCGGAACATCCGGAAATAAAGAAATTTTTGAAACGTTATGGACACCGAACATATCTAGAAATCGATCCTGGAGTTCCCCGTTGGAAAGAAAACCCTGAATACATAATTAATCTAATTCAATCATACATAACCAATAAGAGTTATGAAGAACGGATAAAAAAATATTATATGGGTAAAAAAGAGGCAGAGGAAACAATTAAAGACATCGCCATGAAGTTAAAAGAAAAAGGAGCCTTTAGAGATGCTCGGAAAGTGGAAAAGATACTAACGAATTATCGAAAATTATTTGGAACAAGAGAATTGCCAAAATACATCATGATTAAAGGAGTAAGTCTTTTCAGAGAAATACTATTAGAAATTGGAGAAGAATTAGTAGCACAACATAGACTTGATAATAAGCAGGATATATTTTTTGTTAATTTTAAAGACATTAGATTCAGTAAAAAACTTCACCATTTAGTTTTACAACAACAAAAAGCGTATCAGCAGGAATTAAAAAGAATTTCTGTCCCCCGAGTAGTGACCAGTACAGGAGAGACTATTTTTTCCCCGAATGAATGTGAAAATAATAATGAATTTCAGGGAATTCCGGTATCGCCGGGGATAAAGGAAGGTGAGGTTAAAATATTAAATCATCCTGAAGAAAGTGATAAATTAAATAAAGGTGACATATTGGTCACAAAGGCAACTAATCCATCTTGGACCCCGCTATTTCTTGAAATAGGTGGATTGATCACTGAAATGGGAGGGCCTATTTCACACGGATCGGTGATTGCCAGAGAATATGGTATACCTGCGATTGCGGGTGTAAATCAAGCAACCTCTCGATTCAAAGATAGACAATTAATACGATTAAATGGTGAAACAGGGAAAGTAGAAATATTATAATTGAATTTTAATGTGTAACATAGTTGTTGATCCAAAAATATGTTTTGTTAATCAGAGCAATTCAAAAAAGATCCAACTGAGTAACAAGGCAAATATCATACTGTAAAGAAGCATTTCAAATTGAAACTTAAAAAAACTTGATTTGCTGAAATAACGTTTTTTCATGTAAATGAATCCTTCGATATTATCCGGACACGGCGCTGCAGATGAAAAATGCGTAAATATAAACATTAAACTAGTAAAAAAAGCGAAACGAATAATCAAACTTAGATTACTTAACGGAGTTAAAAGCGGATACAGCACTACAGACATTAACAATCCTCGTACTAATTGAGATGGAAAGAATCGTTTTTCCACTACTTTCTTTTCTGATTCATTTGACATGTCCCTAAGATAATCCATTAATCTACTTGAGTCTTCTCCGTTTTTAGGTTCATGTAATTTATTCGAGAAATTGTTGATAACTTATCAATTCTATTGATGTTTTGATTCTTATCAGATTATGATTTAGGATTTGTTATTAATCTGACTGTGAGCATCTTCAATAATCTAAATTTTATGAGGACAAAATTAGACCAATTATCCATATTCTATCCTATCTGGAGGAAATCGGCAGATTTCCCAACCTAAAAATGGAGAAGAGCCAAAAAAAGATGTTAGTTATCTTAGATGAGACCAATTTTCGTTTTCTCTTTAAAATATGAAGTTAACATAATAAATTTATTTTTTTATCACTTTCTATGATAATAAAAAGTTATATTATGTTGAAATGTTTTAATTTCCTTTGATTTTACCAGATATTTATAGAAAATGAAATATATCATAAATTATAATACATCTAGCAAGTTATAATCCCTAAATGGCCTAGGACGGGGGGAGACAATATGAAAAAAAATTATAGAAATTTGCGTTTTTTTGCTGTTTTTTCAGTGGTAATCATGGTTGCTGTTGCTTTTCATCCAGCAATCAATCCTGTTTGGGACCATCTTTTTTCAGAAGAAAATGAATATTTGTTATCATTAGTTGATACGGTGAAAGCTTCTGATCACTCAACTCAAGTTTATCCAACAGCAAATCAAACAAAGTTATTCAACCTTGTACAGGAGTTAAATGCAAGTACGCCGTTAGATAACCAAACTGATCTTGATAACGATGGTTTGTACGATTCTATTGAACTTGTAATAGGAACTGATTTGAATAATTCAGATTCAGATTTTGATGGATTAAGTGATTATGATGAAGTAATGATTTATTTAACAGATCCGCGAAAGATAGATTCAAATAACGATGGAATCACCGATTTTTTTGAAGTGACAAACTGTAATTCAGATTTAGATAATGATGGAATTGAAAACGCTTGGGATACTGACAATGACAATGACTTAGTTCCAGACAGCGTAGACATGTCACCATTTTCATGTTCAGATATAAACTCAAAGTTTCATTTTGATATTGAAACAACGGGTAATCCTACCTATATTGATTTTCAAGTTACACCAAGTAATTCGAATTATCTAAAACTAGCTCAACAAACCTGGGATTGGCCATATGATGATGAGGGGTCAATGATAGACCTTGATAATTCAAAAGAAGATGTAACCATTAGCCCAACCTTAGAAGTAACCATACCAACTGATTTTATTATCACGGTTAAACATAGTCAAAAGTGTTTGGGAGTAGAAGAAGGTGGAGATAATGTTGAACAAATTTCATATAATGAATCTGATCAAGAACGGTGGAAATTAGATTTTTTTAATGAAGGATATTACAAAATAATATCTGAAAAAACTGGAAAATGCTTAGAAGTATTTAATGAGAGTACTGACGATGAAGCGAATGTTCAACAAGCAAATTTTTCAATCAAGGACAGTCAACTGTGGAGACTAGAACCAATTTCAGATGGATACTATAATATTATTAATAAGAATAGTGGAAAATGCCTTGAAGTTGCTAATGAAAATATTTCAGATGGTACTAATATTCAACAGAATGAGTATTGGGGTTTAGATAATCAGTTATGGAAGATAGAACCTGTTGGAACATTCATTCCATCTCTTGAAGATATGATTGATTATGGCATTCTTGTGGATTTAAACACCCTTTCCATTCCTTTGTCGCCTGTTTATGATTATGGTACTCCTGTTGCACTTAAGGGAAGAATGTTTTATCCTGCGACTAATGATACTACTATTAATTTTGATACTGAATTAGTTTGGAAAGTTGGTGGTAACACCGATAAAAAAGTTGATATTTTACAACAAACCTCAACTGGATTTAACATTTCAGTTCAGGATAATAACACGATCAGCCTAAGCGATGCTGAATCATCTGACCCGGAAAAGTTTGAAATTAAAGATCTTGGTAGTGACATGGTAGCCTTAGGAACATATAATGGTCTTTTTGTAACAGTTAAGGATTCAAATAAAAGCGAACTTGTGGCAAATAGCACTTCAATTGATGGTCAGGAAATGTTTTCATTAGTTGATCTAGGCGATGATAACATTGCACTAAAAGCATGGAATGGTAACTATGTAAGCACGGGTGAATCAGGATTGCTTTGTGCAGTCAGTTCTTCCATTGGATCAGATGAAACATTTAAGGTTATTGATGCAGGATATACTTCAAATCTTATCACGCTTTCAAGGTATAAAGAAAACTTTAGATTTACTGGTTTTAGTGTGCAAGAAAATCATGGGTCTGATGTTGGATTATTTTATAGTAAAAATAAGAGTCAAACATTAGCTGCAAGTTTTTTTATGGCATATCAATTCTTGCGGAATTCTTCCAATTCCTTAACTGATATGAATCAAACGATTTCGCAACAGACTAACGTGTCCGTGAATTCTACGATGGTTACTGATATCGATCATATGGATTTAGCAATTTTAGAAGTAACAAGTAAGATGACACCAACAGTGTTAGAAGACCTTGATAATCAAACAGATGCAGATGAATCTATTTTACCCATCATAATTGCTATGGAAGATAATTCCACGGTATATTCCATGGATGAATACAACTGTGGTCTGTTTACATCTGATAGTTTTTCACTGGATCTTTCAACAGTGCCAAAAGCAACAACCAAGTTTTTCAAGGTAGGATGGTACAATGTATCATCAAAAGAGGTGTTAAGTGCTGATGAGTTTCTTAATGATATTAAAACCTGGGGATTAGAAGAAGGACATAATGAATCAAGAATAGATGCTTTGATGAGTCTTGCACTTGTTTGGAATGTTGGAGAATCACGAGTAATTGATCCAAGTTCGGAAACGCCTTCATCAACTCCGGATAATGATTTAGTACTTGAAAAAATTCAAAGTTTTGGATTATTCCCACTTACCAGTCTTCTTGACCTCGCTGAATTAGTTATAAGTGTCAGAGCTAGCTATCAATTTTTGAAAACAACGTTAGGTAAAACTGGATCTGTCTTAAAGGGAGTTCAAGCGTATTATAAGATAATGAATACAGCAAAAGCAACAAATACATTCAAATATATTGGAAAAGTATCAAAAGTACTCCTGGTTATTGATGTAGTCATCAGTCTTGTTATTGGGTTGTATTCTTGGTTTTCATTTGCTGATGATCATGGATGGTCTGATTTTGGGGTTTATGTCGGATGGTTATCATACATGGTGATTATGAACTGGGCAGGGCTTTATCTAGCACTTGCTTTTGCTGGCCCAGTTGGAGTGTTACTAGCTATTATTCTTGCCATATTTGATATCATTTTTGGAATTGGTGAAGAAATAATGGGCTGGATCATTGATCTTTTCACAAAAGTTGAACAGCGATCTAAAATTGATGTGGATTTATTGGGAAGTCCATTAGTTTTTATTGATGATATCGAAGATAATGGGGTTGATAGTGGCGATATCCTTAATTATAAATGTAAGGTAGCTGGAAATGTCACTCGAACTAGTGATGGCAGTTGGGGTGATGTCACTCAAAGTTATATTCATCCTGATTTACGTTTTAATGTACCAGCAAATACAAACTGGGGATCATCCCGGGATTTAACAAAAACCGTTAGTAAATATCCAAATTATCGACTTGAAGAATACGAATTGTCAGCATGGGCTGAACTTCAGAACATGGTTAATTTTCCGATTACCATTAAATTAACATATGATTATAAAATCTATTATGATGAATGCTTTTGGTTCTTTGGATGGCATTGTGATCGAGAATCAACAACTGATAACTCGGTTAATGAACTAACCACTCTGCATTTTGATGTTATGCCTGAAACACTCGATGATTTCTTATTATGGGGTGAACTGAGATCAAATGATATTGATGGGGATAGACTGCTGAATGAAAATGAAAGTTCGTATAAATCAAGTAGTTGGAATTATGATTCTGATGGTGATGGTCTATGGGATGGCTTTGAAGTCGATAGAGGAACCTTACCAAATAAATTTGATAGTGACAACGATGGATTATCTGATAAAATCGAATTACAAATACACACCGATCCATTACACGTTGATACTGATAATGATGGACTCACAGATTATGAAGAATGGAAAGGATGGCCAGTAAAATTCAACTATTTTGGTGAAAGTTTCACCATGAATGAATCTTCAGATCCGTTAAAAAACGATACTGATGGTGATGGTTTGCTTGATATTGTAGAATGTTTGAAGAGACTTAATCCAAGATCAAATGATACCAATGGAAACGGAATAAGTGACTATCATGAAATCGTGTTTCCTTCATATAGTCTCATAACTAAAGTGAGCTTTAATGAAGGTGGCAATAGCATTAGAATCGCACCAAATGAAACCATTAACACAACGATTGATTATAGATTATTAGGAGCGATAAATCAGGATAGCATGCAACCGGATAATTGTTCCCTTATGGTTTACTTAGAAGGATCTAATGTGACACAAGAGATATATAACGGAACACCAACGGTTGGATTGATAACCAATCATTCAACATCATTTATCATCAATAACACACTGAACTCCTCAATTGAAAATGATACCTATTTACTTGACAATGGCACCTATATCATGTACTATTACATTAACTGGAATTACACAGGTATTTTACCTGTAGAATCTGAACGAGAGATCATTGGATTCATCGAAATAAATGCAACGGAAGGACCAATTACATGAGATTGTGATGAACAAGGAATTGATTCTGATGGTGATGGACTCATTGATAAAAATGAACTAATTGGTTGGACGATTACGTATACAAATAGAACTGGTGTTCAAAAGGTTACGGTTACAAGTGATTTACATGCTGTTGACACTGATGGTGATGGACTGAGTGACTATGATGAATTTACATGCCAATTTCCAACTAATCCAAGAGCAGTTGATACGGATGGAGATGGTTTATCTGATTCTGTTGAGATACTTCTTTCAACTGATCCTCTTAATTTTGATACTGATGGTGATGGTCTTGATGATTCAACTGAACGAAGTTTTGGAAGTGATCCTAAGAATCCTGACACTGATGGTGATGGACTTAATGATTTCTTAGAATTTCAGTATTCATCTAATCCAAATAGAGTGGACACTGATTTTGATGGACTCACCGATTATGAAGAATACATTGGTTTCAATTATTCGGGAAAAACGTTTAACTCAAGTTTATTGTTGCCGGATACAGACGGAGACTCCCTTTTTGACAAATTAGAGTATAATCTAACAACTGATCCTCGAAATCCAGATACAGACAATGATAGCTTACTTGACGGAGAAGAATACTTCTTAGGCACGAATCCAAAGAAGAACGATACAGATGAAGATGGATTAAATGATGCTGAAGAACTCTATTGGAGAACAGATCCACTTCTGAACGATACAGATAATGATTCTTTATGGGATGGAGCCGAACTTTCTTATGGAACTCATCCACTAATAAAAGACACTGATTTTGATAATATAACTGACTTTGAGGACGCTGATACATATGCACCTCATGTGAAAAACATCGTAATCGCTTATGATGCTGATAAAGGAATAACTGAATTTATAGACAATCTAGACATGTATACCAATACTACCATCGTATCAGCAGAAGATTTACGATCAAATAAAACCTATTCAAACGCATCAAACATTATTCTTATCGGCAAACCCAAAAAAGTAAATGGAACAGTTGGAAATATAACCTATACTATTTTAAATGAATCTGGAAAAAATGTTTCAAATACACTCAATTCAAATGCTAATCGATTTGCTGTTGAATACGGATTCTGGAATGACAACCAAACGATTGTCATGATTTCACAACCTGTTTTTTCAGATCATTGGATCACACTTAACATTTTTAAAGCAAAAAGACAGACAATGACTAATGATTCAGTTACCGTTGAGTATCCCACACCACGAAATTCTTTTTACGTAGAAGCAATTGAACATATTGATACAACCATTAAGGTTAATCTTGAAGAATCAGCAAAACCACAAGTAACAATGACCCTATATAATTCATCAACTACTCCGTCCTCATTGACAAAAGCCCTTGGATTAGGATCAAATCAAGCATCATTAGGAAAATATATTCAGATCAATGTAAGTGAAAATATTCAAAATGAAACAGATGATATCATAGATGAAGCATGGATTATCATTCATTACACTCTTTCAGATTTAGATAAAAATGATGATGGTGATGCAAATGATGTTGGTGATATAAAAGAAAAATCATTAGCTTTTTATTATTTTGATGAACAAACTGGAAAATGGATTAAAGTAACTGAGAAACTTGACTGGGTAATGGATACTGGCGTTGATACCACTAATGTAGAATTATATGGTAAACAATATGAAGGATATATCTGGGCAAAAGTCAATCACTTTTCATTGTATGCGATTGCGGGATTACCAATAATTCCACCTCCTAGTGATGATAAAGGAACTCCTGCACGAATTGGTCCTTCATTGAGTGCGGATGCTTCAGCAAGTGATAAATTCGGATTCACGGGCATGGAAATGAACTTTGATGCAACGCTTAGTTCTAGTGATAACGAAATATCAGCTTACACGTGGGATTTTGATGATGGACAGATAGGAGATGGAGAAATAACAACTCATACCTATAATGAACCTGGATTATACGAGGTTGTTCTTACGATAACTGATGATTCAGGAAATACGGATACTGATGTGATTTATGTTTCGATTTCAGTTGGAAATAATCCACCGACTAAACCAGTCATTTCAGGTAATATCTCTGGAGAAAAGAATATTGAATACACATTTACTGCAATTTCTACTGATGCGGACACTAGTGATATGATCCGATATGGGTGGGATTGGAATAACGATAATGTTGTTGATGAATGGACCGAGTTTACAGAATCTGTAAACGAATCAACTATTAACCATACGTTTTCAACGGATGGATTTTATCGGATTAAAGTTGTTGCTGAAGATACCACACATGCTCGGTCTGAATGGTCTAATCGATTTCTGGTATTCATTGATATTGATTATCAAAAGCAAGATGACGGATCATATCTAATTGATGATGAAAAAGATGGAACATGGGATGCAAAATATGATCCTACAACTGATGAATTATCATTCTTTTCAAAAGAATCATCAATGGCAATTCTTGTTCTCGTGATTGTGTTTCTGACGATTATCGGTTTACTTTTCTTTCTCTATGTCGAGAAGAAAAAGAAATCTTCCTGATTTCTTTCTCTTTCATTTATCAACAAGCCATAATCAAGTAGCATTTTTTTACTACACTTTTTTATACTCAAGATGATTACTTTTCCTTGGTGGTGAATTGATGAAATACGTGATGGTATATTGGTCTCGGTTTGGGCATAATAAACAAATCGTTGAGTATGTAGATCAGAAGTTAACAGATAGTGGTCATGATGTAAAAGTGTTTAAAACTGATGATGCAAACCCAACGGATTTACCAGACGCAGATGTTTACGTTTTCTCAGCTGCAGCCGAAGCATTTCGTGTGCAAAAGAATATGCGGGTGTTCATGAAGAAAATTGATGGACTTGATGGAAAGAAATTCGCAATTATTAATACGCATGCGATGAAAAAGAAAAACTGGCTTAAGGGGATGAACCGGATCTTATCAAAAAAAGGCATGGGGAAAATCGCTGAAGTTGATTTCCGGATTGGTGACGGTCAAAATAAAGGTGAAGGATTAGGTGATGGATGGCAACAAAAACTGAATGGGTTCATTGATAAACTCACGTAAAAAAATAAAGTGAAATGTGAGTAACACTACTGGTATTTTACTTTTGCTCATTGTTTTCATGAACTCCTGTTGGTTCAACATGAATGACTGGAAAATAATGTGTTTTTTTCATGATGACATCTTCAAGGTGATCAGCGATTTCATGTGCTTTAGTTAATGATAATGATCCATTCATTTCCACGTGAAATGTCACGATTTTAATATGTCCATAATCATGCACGTAAATACTGTGAATATTAGATACCTGAGTTGTCTGTTTTGTTATATTTTTTAGTTTCAAAATAAGATCTGTGCTGGGTCTAGTGCCGATAAGATAATTTGATGATGTTTTGATTAACTGAATGCCGACATAGATGATAATGACTGAAACAAAAAGTCCAAAGATTGCATCTAACACGGGAAAACCAAGATATGATCCAATAATTCCTATGCCTACTCCTATTGAAGAGATGGCATCGGTTCGATGATGCCAGGCATCAGCTTCAAGCATATCACTTTCTATTCTTTTAGAAATAAGAGAGGAGTACCGGGCCATGAGTATTTTTCCAACAGCGGTACTAAAGACAATGATGGCAATAATAATTGCAAAATCAGGGTTAGAGAGTTGTTCTGGATGAAGTAACCGATCAAAGGATTGTTGAATAAAATTAAATCCAATGATGATTAACAACACCGCAATGATAAGAGTTGCAATATGTTCTGCTCTCCCATGACCAAAGGGATGTCTTTTATCCGGTCGTTTCTTTGCGATTTTAAATCCAAAAATAACAATTCCTGAGGTGGAAACATCTGAAAGTGAATGGATTGCATCTGCGGCTAGACCAATACTATTAACAAGGATTGCAAGGCTGATTTTGATAAAGAAAAGAGCCACGTTTCCAATGATGCTTACTAGTGCTTCTAAATATCCATATTTAGCACGCACATCTGGATTGGTGATATCTCCATAATCTGGAAGGGTTATCCATCCTTTTTTCTTTTCCATACGTTCCAAAAAATGATATCGGAGGTGGTGATTTATGTTTTATGTATGACCATATTTGGTTTTGTTATTATAGGGTTTGTAACAAAATTTATTAAATATAAATAATATTATTTATTATAGATTTATTTGTTGGGTAATCGTTACCGGACTGGAGTGTTGAACATATGATCTCATCCTTAAAAAAACTTACAAGCCTGCTTAGTATCTTATTATTTGTCACCGTATTTTTTTCCGGTTGCATCTCAAATGAAACGGTAATGGTGGAAATGCGAGATGGCATACGTTTGGCAACAGATGTACATCTTCCCAGTGAAAATGCACTTCCTCACGGTACTCTTCTTGTTCGTACGCCGTATAATAAAAATGATATGAGGGATTTAGGAAAAACATGGGCAAAACTTGGATGGCCAAATGTGATTCAAGATATGCGTGGACGATACGAAAGTGAAGGCATTGATACGGTCTTTCGAAATGCTCATACTGATGGACCAGACACTCTTGATTGGATTGCAGATCAATCATTTTCTAATGGAAAGATTGCAACGTTTGGTGGATCTGCACTTGGTATCAATCAGTATTATATGGCTGGTGCAAATCCCGATAATCTTGCCTGTCAATATGTTCAAGTTGCAACTCCAAACTTGTATAATACTGGTGTGCAACAGGGCGGACAATTACGGTGGAGTTTAGTTCCTCGCTGGTTAGAAGGTCAAAATAGTTTGTACATGCTTGATGAATATCTTGCTCATGAGAATTATACACTTGATTATTGGGGAAATGTGAGTTTAGATGGAAAATGGGATCAAGTAAATGTTCCAGCGATTCATATTGGTGGCTGGTATGATTGTTTCGCGCAAGGAACCGTTAATGGATTTATGGGGTATCAATACCAAGGTGGTATAGATGCACAAGGTTATTCAAAACTGATTATGGGGCCTTGGACACATAGTGGTGGTCAAGAGCAAGGTGAACTGGTGTATCCAGGGAATGCAATGGATAATTTTTCGATTTACATGTTTTCAGATATGATTGAACAATACACTATGAATAATGGGAATCGGTTTGATGAGTGGCCAAATGTATTTTATTATGTAATGGGTGATGTGACCAATACTTCTGCTCCTGGAAATGTTTGGTTAAATGCAGATGATTGGCCAGTTCCTTATGAAGAAGTGTCTGTGTTTATGACTCCTTCAAATGGATTAACGGTGAATCAGCCTACTTTTTCAGATTCGTTCACGTATGAATATGATCCTATGGATCCAGTGCCAACGATTGGTGGTCAGAATTTAAATATTGAAAAAGGCCCGTATGATCAACGGGATGTTGAAAATCGGGATGATGTCATTGTGTTCACAACAGATGTATTAACTGATTCTGCATGGATAGCTGGACCAGTCAAAGCTCGATTATTTGTTACCTCAGATTGTGCGGATACTGATTTTACGGTGAAACTTACTGATGTGTATCCTGATGGTCGAAGTATGTTGATTACGGATGGTATTATTCGGATGCGAAATCGAAATGGCTACGATCATTGGGATTTTATGAATCCTGGTGAGATCTATGAAATCGAAGTGGATTTGTGGAGTACGGCGTATTTTTTCAATGAAGGACACAAAATACGAGTTTCTGTTTCTTCTTCAAATGCACCGCGTTTCCTTCCAAATCCAAATACAAAGGATGGATGGTTGAAAAATGAATCATATAATGTTGCTGAAAACACCCTTTTTGTTGGAAGTGAGTATCCTTCTCAGATTGTTTTGCCCTTAGTAATGCTTGATTATGAAAAAGAAGTGGCTCGGTCCACACTTGAATTAAAACAGTTAAAGCAAAGGTTTTTACAAACGCATCCTCTTTTCAGGGTTGTGGGAAAAGATATGCATTCCTCTTTATTGAACCAAAATTAAGAACTAATCAATCCTTTACTTCTTCATTGTTTTTTTAATTTTGTTTGCTTCTTTCTTGTTTTTTCCGTTTTTGGAAATGAATGAGCCGTTGTCTCATTTCCCGGATACGCCGATCAACATGTTGTTGATACGTTGAACTCATAATACTCGATACCTCCACCACTATTCTGTAGAACAAATAGAAGTTATTTGTTAATAAATGTTTGTAATGTAACATAAAAAACAAACATAAAAAAATATTTAAATATTTTTATATAACTTTGGTAACAGTGACTAATCCAAGCAATACAGATGACCAAGTGCTCCGATAAAAACCGAATCATTTGAAACGGCAACTGAAGATCGAATAGGCGTGGTCACATAATTTCGCGTTGCATCATCAATCGTATCACCCGGAGCAAAACACCATAACACCTCTCCTGAACTGACATCAATTCGATATAACCTACCATCATCAGATCCAACAAGCACAGAATCATGCCAGATCACTGGATCCGTATGAATACCAGCATGACACGTCACCTGCCAGATAATATTCCCTGAATCAACATCTGCAGCATACACGTGTTGATCATGGGATGCAAAAATAACTAAATCATTGACCACCACAGGCGTACTTTCAATACCCCAACCAGTATCAATCATCCAAAGATCATTTCCAGAAGATTGATTCAACGCATACAAATTAGTATCCCAACTCCCAACAAATACCATCCCATCTTTTTGAAATGGACAACTCTTCAACAACCCTTCTGCTTCCCAGGTCCACACAACAGATCCATCAGTAACATTTACCGCATACAATGTTTCTTCAGATGCAACAGTAAGTAAATCATCATTAACATTTGAAAGAAATGGCAATCCATTCGTTTTAATCTGCCAAAGAACCACACCAGTTACTTGATCGATAGCATACACATAGTGATTAGACGAACCTACATATACTCGTTCATCACAAACCACTGGAACACTTACTATCTCACCAACCAGTTTAGTATTCATCCTCATCCATCCAAGATCAAGCATATGCAATCCTTCATCAGACCCAACAAATAATCGATGATCCGAAATCACTGGTTTTGTAGGATCATTACCAATCTCCTTTGACCAGAGTAGTTCTTCATCAACCGCAGAAACCGCGTACAACATCCCTTCTGATGTCGTCGAATAAATGATGTTATCTGATCGTGTTGAATGCGCATAAAAATCATTTGAAGGTTCTTCTAAGGAAATTTTCCATGCTTCATCAATTTCTGAAGGACAATTTGAATTACCAGGACTGATTTGAACTAAATGATCCTCAGGTAATCCAAACACTTCAACCCACCCATTTGGTTTCAATGGTTTATAATACACATCAGGTGAATCAAAATTGGCCATGGATAACGTAGCCCCACCAGGATGACCACTATGCACTAACATACCATTATGATCTAATAATGATGTGCTTGTGATCTTACAATCTGGTGAATGAGTACCAATTGGATCAGCACCCATAATTTGTTTTACGATTTCAACATCAATTTCCCCATAATACTTGTTCCCTAACGCTTCAAATGCGATATCCCGTGTTGCTGGTAGATACCATGGTGTATGATACTGATAATTATTTAGTCCTAAAACAAGATGATAAATATATTGTTGAATGAGTAACTTCCAATCCATTTTTTCCCAACGAACCCAGAAATCCATAGGATTGTTACTTGACCATTGAAATCCATCAGTGGTCCGTTCAATCAGGGCATCATGATACAGTCCAAGTTCATACCGGGTGATCTCACCAGTTTTGGTATCACCAATCAACCAAACTGCATTCATCACACCATCATTATCCGTTCGTAGAAATCTAATCACATCATCAATACTACTTGAATATTGCACTGCTTTCCGCGCTCGGACTGCAAGTGGTAATCCTTGTTCAGACCAAGCACCTTGCGGAAGCGTAGTCTCGATAAAGGTTATCCCTTGTTCATTTTGATAAAAATCATGATCACTCCAAATATAACCGGGTGCACAACTCATTTGAAACCGGTGTCCATCTTCAGGAATAACATCTAAAATAATATTCCAGCGAATCGCGATATAATACGACCACCACCACATGCCTGCACCATCAATACTACTCCACATGGAATTAGAAATAATAACTTCATCGTTTTTAGTAGCATTACCCGTTGCAATAAACGAACTGCAATGATGATGACCAGTATCAGTGGATGCATCTACAATAAAATCATCAACAAATTCTTCAGCTGAAAGTGTAGAATATTCAGAAATCGTCGGTTGAATCAATGCAAAAAATGAAAGTAATGGATGAATTCCTTTCCGAATCTTTCGATCAGTTATCTTTGAAAGCATTTCATACATTTCATTAGAAGCAAGAACGTCCTTATACGAAATAGGATCTCCATAAAATGTTAATCTTCGTTCATTAACTCCAGCTGCGATCCCTCGTATTTCCTGACGATATTCATCAGGATACTCATCCCAATACATGCTTTCAGCAAGATTCGTACAAAAATCCCACCATTTCAACGCAATAGATTCGTATTGATCTTCAGAAAGAAATGGTCGAAGTGGTTTAATCCTAGGATGGTTTAAGATCATCTTACTCCAGCGATACATTAGATCAATGATTTCTTCACCAGCAAGATATCCATATTGGTATCCTCGAGTTAACGGATCACCTTTAACGTTAACATACACCCA
>CAYPUK010000137.1:0-7724 GCA_964414035.1 uncultured Thermoplasmatales archaeon
CTTTTTTATATTCTACCCGATCATAAATAGATACTCACGTTATGCAATCGATAAGAGATAAAAATAAGCAAGATATCAAGTATACACCTAACGATAAAAAAAATAAAAGTTAAATGAGATTACATTGAGAAGAATAAGGTTTATGAAACTAATTTCCTATGTTTATAACTTAATTGTGATAAAAATTGATGATATAAAAATCGTTGTTGATCATGATCGCAAAGTTATTTGCAAAAGAGTTCTTCTCAAAATATTTCAAAAAAAAGAGTAAACAGCTGAATTATAACATAGAATTTGTTCCGCTTTTAGGAATAATTATTTTGTATTGTTGTTGAATTAATGAGTTCCAGTTAAAGTTCATATATGATTCAACCAACACCTTTCCTGTGCGATTGACCAAATGCAATTCGTAGGGTTTGCGTTGGATGAGGATAATATGAATAGTTAGTGAGCTAGGTTGGGTGTAATGCATACGGTGAAAAAAGTGTTTTTTTTTCTTTGTTACATTATTTTGAACCAGTTCGCTTAATTACTTCAATTTAAAGCTGATCTTTTGCTCTTGTTGTTCTTGTTATTAAAAGAAAATAGAGAATAGATCTTGATTTCATTTATTTTTTTATTTTTTTCAATACTTTTTTTCATTCATTACATTATGTTATGATTGTGATTTTTTTTTCGATAATTATATATGAAAGATATGGATAACCATCTGAAAAAGTGGAGAATATTTATTATGAAAAAAATAGTAGCGATGTTGATATGTTTTGCTTTTATAGCAACTATTGGAACAACTGTTCAAGCCCAATCCGGATCACTTACAGATCAAGTTGGTGATGTCTTGCATTATAGGGAGCAGGATGAAGTCTGGAGCTGGGGTGCAAACATTGAAAACAAGCCAAATATTGATATTACTGAATTAATCTATGTGGTGACCGGGGATACAGTCTCTTTATCGTTAACGGTAGATGGAACAATCAGTAACTCTGAAGGAGTGGGCTATTATGCATATTTGATTACTAGCGATTCCAGTTATACTTTTTGGCACTTAGGTAGTGAAGTTTTTGGCATGGCAACGAGTACTGGAGACGGTGATTTTCAAATGAGTGAGGCGGATATAACAGTCAGTGGAGATACGATCACTGCAACATATGATGTAGTTGGCACCTTTTCAACGGTTGATGAGTTTTATGGTTTCTCTAACGAGTATACTGTTGTCGGTGATGCATCTAGTGAATGGTGGACGGATTATGCACCAAATGAGGAATCACCGTATCAAGCTTCAGATCCTGATTCAGGTGATACAAGTGACCCAAGCGATCCAACAGATCCAGGTGATACAAGTGACCCAACTAGTTCAACCCAATCTGCATCACTCACAGATCCTGCAAATGATGTTTACATGCCCGGAGGCCAAACAGGCATAAGTAACCAGCAACATCTTGATATTAGAGAAATCATCTATAGTTTTGATGACAGTGGACTTACGTTAACAATGGAATTACAGGGCACTGTTTCAGATGACGCTACTTATACTGTTACGTTAGAGACAGAGGATGCGTCTTACGGTATGATCTATGATTATGGTGAATGGTCAAATGTTGCAACAAGTGAAGCCGGAGAGTTTATTCCTTATTTTGCTGAAGATGGAACTGTATCGGGTAACACTATTACCTTGCTATTTGATAGGGTTGGTTCTTCTACCACTGCTGTAGAGTTCTGGGGACAAGCAATTGAGTTAGGAGGCGCTAGAGATGATATTCCTAATGAAAATGGTGGAGATGCTGGTAGTGGAGATACTGGTGGTGAAGATTCAAGTGGAACACCAGGTTTTGAACTCTTTGCATTGATTGCTGCTTTTGCCGCTGTTGTTTTTATCATCAAAAAGAGAAATTAGAAAACAAATATTGTTTTCATTTCTTTCCTTTTTCTTTACTTTTTGGAAGGAAAGGACAAAATGCGTTTTTTATTAAGGTTGTTTTTAAACTAGTTTCACTTTGTGAAACAATAATTATTTATATTCTATTTTCAATAATCTTTTCTATAAAAATAGATAATATATATGAGAAATCACTATGAAAAAATCGTTAATCATCTTAATCATTATGATGCTGATTGCTACAACGTTTATTACCAGTGCACATGCAAAAATAAACACACAAAATACTTTTTTTTCAAGAAACTCCAATGGTCCATTTAACGGATTAATTGATTTTTTTAGAAACATCCCTATTATCAAACAAATAATTAATTTTTTTGAAAATCTTTTTGGTTTAGAGGATACGTCCACTTCAGAAACATCTGATGAAACTGACGGAGATGAGGAAAGATCAGTTCCATCTCAATCTGATTCAATCAAAGATCCAACGGGCGATATACTGCATTATAGATGGGAAGATGAAAGATATGGTTGGAAGGGACATATTGGAAACAAACCAAATATTGATATCACCGAAGTTAAATATGCGGCGGGCGGAAACAAAGTCACCATATCAATGTCAGTAGATGGAACTATTTCTTTTTCAGATATGGTGAGTTATCATGTCTATCTTAATACCAGCGATTCACATTATTATTTTATGTGGATGAACAATGATGGTTTTGGCACAGCAACGAGTACTAAGGACGGTGATTTTCAAATGAGTGAAGCGGATATAACAGTCAGTGGAAAAACCATTACTGCGACATATAATATCATTGGCACCTTTTCAAAAGTAGAAGATCTCTGGGGCTTTGCTGCAGAATATACTGAATATGCAGACACCTCTGCCGAATGGTGGGTAGATTATGCACCAAATGACGAATCACCATACGCTACAATCGATTCAGCTAAAGCAGAAGTGTCAGGCGAATCCCCTGGTTTTGAACTGTTTGCATTGATCGTTGCTTTTGCTGCTATTGTTCTTGTTATTAAAAGAAAATAGAGAATAGATCTTGGTTTCATTTATTTTTTTCTTTTAGATGATATGGTCGATTTTATTTAGATTTATAATAATTTTTTTCATCATCAATATCTTGTTATTATTTAGCATATTTAAGTGAACATTTGTTTTATTTAAGGTAATGCAATTTAAATTTTCATATTTTTATTATAGCAAACTATTAATAATTATCTTAAATTATGATGGATAAGGTATATACAATGGCATACAAATTTACATTCGATCTGACCAAACTTCCCAAAAAACTATTTGATGAGATAAATTGTATTCTAGATAAAAAGATCTTAAAAAAAGATATTTGTCCAATCTCTGAAGATCTTGTTTGTAAATTCAACATTGACTCATTAACTGGATTATCCCAACAAGATGCAAAAATGCTCATCAAAGATATGATTGAGGTGCAATTGAATAATAGATCATTAAAAAAATATTTTTCAGGGAAAAACGATAAAGCATTATTTTTACCGCATTGTTGCAGAAAATACATGGATTCCCAATGTAAAGCGATCTTTAACCCAGAAACATCTTCATATGCCTGTACTCATTGTTCCTCCGATTGTTTAGTGAATCAAGCAACAACATATGCGAATAAAAAGGATTATGATGTTTATGTTCTTCCCGGTGCTTCTTGTGTCAATAAGATACTCGATAAACATTCTTATGAGGGAATCATTGGAATTGCTTGTACTGACGAGATTAAAATGGCTGCAAAATCATTATTAAAATTGAAAATACCAATTCAAACCATTCCTTTATTAAAAAATGGATGTTCAAGCACTACCTTTAGCATCACTCATCTCATTGATCTAATAGCAAGATAACAATCCTAATACTTACGATCTTTTTATTTCCGAAGTACTTGATCAATTAATGAATATCTGAAGTTAAACTGATAAAATTCTCGTGTTATCTACCCTTATATTTATTTTAAATTTAGTATTTGTTTAGCAAAGGATACGCAGAGTTCATTTTTTCAATGGTATTATCTGTGTATCCATTCAAGGTTATTGTTAGATTCTTCTGAGTAACTCATCGGTTCCTTATGGAATGTATAAACCCCATTTTACTATACGTGCTTGGCACCGTTTGGTCAATGTAAATGGGGAGCTAGGTTTCTGATGGTGTGAATGGTTCTAAGTCTTCTGTTTTAATATGATAAGAATAGGGTTATGATTTTGAGAGTAATTCAAGAACATAACCTGTTTTTAATGCTAATGTGGTATTGTTCTAGAAGAATATCAAAATATCATCGATTTATACTTTTCTTCTTTTTATTATGAATATAGTTGCCACTATTATCGCTAAGAAAACTAACATTATCTCGAAACCAGGTGTTCCATTACCTGAGGGGGTATCTTCACCATTGCTTGTACCATCTGTAGCCTCATCTGTACTATCGTCGTCTCCGTTGGTAGTCCCATCGTCCGTGTCATCACCGCTATCACTGTCATCAGCATCATCCGTTTCATCAGTGTCATCGGTATCATCTGCACCATCATCCCCAGAATACCATGGAGCATACTCATTTGGTGCATAATCACCCCAATGTTCTTGAGAACCAATATACTCCTGAGTATAACCATATACAGTATAAGACTCATCAGGGTTATCTATTTCAAAGGTAGCTGAAAAGGTATTACCAGATACTGGACCATCTATCATGTCATAAAAACCTGATGCTTCGCCTTCACCACCAACATATCCTACATTATTGGTATAATAAGCACCGTAATTGCTGTTATCACCATCTAGATAGAGTATGTAGGTTATATCTTCAGAGTCTTCAATTTCTCCACTGACCGTCATGGTCAAGGTTACTTCATTGCCATCAAAAGAATGGGAAACTTCTGTTATATCTAGATTAGGTTTGTCTCCAGAATATTTATCCCAGGACCATCCTTCATCTGTTTCTTGGTAATGCCATACGTCTCCAACATCATCAGTTTCAGTTATAGCTGCTACTGTTCCGATTGTTAATATAAAAGCAACTGCTCCTATTAACAAAAATTTATTTCGAAAATTTGTCATACTATATTTATCTCCGGCTTAATTCTTAGTAAAATAACTCTATATAAGTGTAACCCAAAAATGAGTGAAAAGTTATTTTTTTATTTACTCATTTCTTCAATATTTCATCCAATGATCTATCTATGAATGAAGAAAAAAAATAAAGGAAAAAAGAAGAGAAATCATATCGTGGCAAATGGGTGCTCCTTGATAAAAAGAACAAGGTTATCTATTCACATAAATATCTTTCAAAAGTGGTAAATAAAGGGAAAGAGTATCCCAAAGATGAAGTAACTATTGAAAAAAACATTCCGCAGCGAACCTGTTTTTTCTAAACTGTTGATATCTATGTCTCATTCTCGTCTTTTACGATTCACATTCAACTATGGCACTCATCCACCACAGATTCCATTAATTCCAATCCGGTTTTTTGATAAAGAAGAAAGTTCAACTCCAACGTTTAATGCTATTTTAGATTCTGGTGCTGATGAAATTACCATTCCTTTAGAACTTGCTGAATACTTAGGCTAAAAGATTACGCCAAGAACGGAGAAGATCAATACGGCGGGAGGTGAGATGAACGCGTTTATTAGCAAAGGGGATTTTTGCATTGGTCGAGGGGGAAGAGAAGTCTTCTATCATTCTGTTGAGATGTGTTTTTCTTCAGTTGGAAGAAGGATCGTTTGATTCTGATATGAGCTAACGAGTTTCTTTGGATATTCATAATCTATCTTTTGGGAAACATGAATGGTATACTTAGTATCAACCGTGAGTAGTCCATGATCAAAGAGCCAGTGATGGAGTTTACAAAGTGATAAGCCGTTTCGGACGTCGTCATTGTGAAATTGTGAGAAGGGGAGGATGTGAGCTGCATCGATGACTGATATTCCTAGTGAGTTTTCTAAAAAAAAGAAAAAATCATATGATCTTTTTGAAATAAGATTGGATTATGATTCATCATGGCTTACAATACTTCATACCTGTTGATTGTGTATAACTATTTTCAAGAAAGAATTCAATTTATTACCCGAACAATTATGAAGAATTATGTGTTTACTAGCTTGGATGATATGTGAATAGAAAAGATCTTCAATTATTAATTAAAACTGGGGAAGGATTTACACTTGAATTTAAAGAACGTATTAGTTCCTCTCTTGGAAAAGATATCTGTGCATTTGCTAATGCATCAGGTGGAAGTATTCTGATTGGTGTTAATGACCAAGGAAAGAAGATTGGTTATTCATTAAGTAATGCAGATAAGTCTAAGATTCAGGATATTGCCCGGAATATGGATCCATCATTTATGGTGGAAGTAGATCAAGTTGAGGATGTTGTGGTAATCAGTGTTGATGAAGGTGAGAATAAACCATATTCGGTTAATGGAAATTTTTATGTGAGGATTGGTGCGAATTCTCAGAAACTGAAAAGAGATGAAATTCGAACGTTTTTTCAAAAACAACGATTAGTGGTGTTTGATGAAAAAATCAATGAATCATTTTCATTGAAAGATGATTTTAATGATGCTGCATTTGATGAATTCATTCAACGGTCAACTATTTCAAATGTAATATCAAAAAAGGATCTTTTGAAGAATCTAGGGTTTTTACACGATGGAAAAATGAATAATGCAGGCGTGTTGTTTTTCTGTGAAGATGTTTCTTGGTTCTTTTTGAATGTGAATATCACTTGTGTATTATATCAAGGAGATTCGAAGTATAAGATTCTTGATAAGAAAGTTTTTGATTGCGATCTCATTTCAAATTATGAAAATGCGGTATCATATTTGAAAAACAAGCTTAATACCGAATATGTTATCAAAACTGAAAGAGAAGAATATTTAGAACTTCCGGAAGATGCCCTTCGTGAAGCAGTGCTTAATGCTATTGCTCACCGTGATTATTTTTCCACTTCTCACATTCAAATTAATATCTATAAAAATTCAGTAGAGATTATTAATCCTGCATCGTATCCAAGTAACATTACCATTAAAGACTTATTATCTGGTAGTCATCCTCGGAATCTTTTTTTGTTTTCAATGATGCAGCGAGCAAATCTTGTTGAAAAAGTGGGATCTGGAATCAAACGAATCAATGATGCGATGAATGAATACAAACTGGATAAACCATTGATCGAATATGAAAATATTTGGTTTCGTATTGTGTTCACCCGGCCAGATCTACAAAGTAACAGTTATCAACAACGGAGGAGTGACATTAAAGATGTCACTGTAAGTGTCACTGTAAATGACACTCAAAAAAAGATACTAAACATAATGAGGGAACAACCTAGAATTACCTATGATGAATTAGCAGAAATGGTTAATAAAAGTAGAAGAACAGTTATTAGGCAAGTTAAAAATCTCCGAGAAAAAGGGTTGGTACAAAGGATAGGTAGTGATAAAAGTGGGCATTGGAAGATCAGTAGATAATTGTGATAAGATCCGAATTAAATGATACTTTTCTAAAAATTATATGATGACGTTTATTTGATTTGAGTTTGAGTTTTTTGATATGTTTTTCAATGATGAACCCTGTTTCTTCATCAAAGATTTGTTTTCCATTTATTCATCCAATCATTTTTCATTCTTTTCTTGTGAGTTATGATATGATACTATTATAGAAGTTCCAAAAGCAGGATTAAAAACCTAGACCGACTAAACACAAAACTACCATCCTGCATACTGACCCCTCCCTGCTATTCTTCATAATCAATACCTACTGTCTTTCAAAATGGCTAACTACCATCATTCATATATGATTCACTGCCGAGTTTGATAAA
>CAYPUK010000138.1:0-2395 GCA_964414035.1 uncultured Thermoplasmatales archaeon
AATGGGAAAACCAGCTGAAGCAAGTTTTCCAAGATTTTGTGCTTTTCCTCCTATTTCCTCTAAAGAAAAACTTGAACAGGTTTCAAGATTAACAAAAAATTCTAGTGTATTATCCATGTTCTTTCAACCTTGTAACATCTTTTTGTTTTTTATACATTTAGAACTTATTTTTTCTTTCTTTTTTATATTTTATCTTGATTTTTAAAACAAGTAATAATCTTTTTTAAAGATTAAGGTATGTGGGGAAGAGGTTAATCGTTAAAAGATAACGTACTAGGTGATATTATCATTAAAAAATATTTTTTAAAAACTAAAGCTAGTGTGAGGCTATCGTTTATTTTACTGTTGGCATTTTTAATAATTGGTTCTGCAAATATCATTTTTTCAAATTATGATCGTATAGATGGTTTAATGATTTCCTCGGTTTCTGCATGCGACTCAGATGCCATTTGTACGAGTACTGATATTGCGTTTCCTAAGAGTAAATTGGTTGAAAACAGGGAGATGACCATTCAAGAAATCGTGTATACTCATCCTGGCGACAACGATTCATGTCCACTTAAAATAGATAATCTGAGAGTATCTTCCTGGGCATCAACCTATCCAGATGCGGCTGTGGAGTATGTTTTATACCGTGATGATGGTGATGGAATTTTTAATATTAATACGGATGAAAAAATAGATAATGAGTTTGTTTATGATTTTTCAGAAACCGTGGTTCTTGGAGAGGATGATAATAGTGAATGCTTGGAAGTACTACCGGGTACTTCAGAACGTGTTTTTATTAGATTCAGATCCATGAGTGATGTGGGAGCAGGTAAAACGGTTAGAATTCAAGTTAATGCAACAGATTATGCAGATTATGCTCTTGTTGGGGAGGGATGTATACACTGTACTTCTGAATTTTCTACGGGTGAAGGAAACGAGATCGCTTTTAACATGTTTTATACTGAAAACCGATCGGATGTCGATTCAGTCTCAATAAATGATACAAATGATAATGGTATTGTTGACGAAATGGTTATCAAAACTAGGTTTCCCATCCCGGATTCAGAGTATGATACATTAGATTATGTATCATTTCATCCTAATGAGGAAGAATTTGATGATGAACTACTTGTTACATATAAAGATGAGCCGGTAAATATAGATTCAATAGAGTCTTTTGTAAACTTTACTGGATCTCTTGGAGTATCCTATGCAAACATAAAAATCATTTTAGATGAGGAAGATTCTTCACTTCAACCTGATACTTCAGTTGAAGATTTTGAAGTGTCCTATGAGTCAGATGGAGATGAAGATTCATACCCATTAGGAATATACTGTCAGGGAATCTCAGGAGGCAGTTCATATGGTATACCAGTTGAATACTTCTCACTTGCACCAATTGATGAAGCTCGTCCAATCATCCTAGATAGCACCGTTTCCGATACTATCATTACTCCTGGAGATGTTGGTTCAACATTTGTGGTAACTTATGAATTTAGTGAGGCGATGGATCAAAACTTTTTACCCGCGTATAGTTTTAATCCTGATATTAATGATCCAGATGTTCTACTCACAATAACAGATCAGGAATGGATCGATGAATCGACATATCAAATAAGTTTTAGTGTTGAAGAAGAATCAGTATATTATGAAAATATTGATATACAATGTTTAACGGAGAATTGCTTTGACTTAGAAGGAAATCAGATGAACACTGTTTATTCTGCATCTGACGTATTCATGGTTGATTTGAAACCACCTACATTTTCTAATTTACCCGATGATTCAATTAATCTCGGACAAGATCACACGGTTAGAGTAACAGTTAGTGATGAAAGTGATATAGATAGTGTTATTCTCAACTATCAAGTTGATGGTACGTGGAATACAAAGTCGATGGAATACGATCTTGTTAATGATCAATATTATGCAATGGTGAGCATTCCTGAATCTGCAGTCGATTTTTATTATAAAATTTCAGCATTTGACATCTATGAAAATAGTGCAGAAACATCGGTTCAGGAGTTAAGTGTTGAAGAAAATGAAATTGATGGAGGGGATGATGAAACTGATGATGAAGAAATAGATGATGATGTTGAAGAGCAAGATAGCGATGATGATGGATACGATGACGATATGGAAAAAGCATATGGAACAAATACCACTGATGAATTAGAGATGCCAGAAGATACTGATGGTGATGGAATACCGGATGATGATTCAGATGATGGAAACTACACGGGCGATACTGATGACGATGATGATGGCTTATCTGATGATATTGAGGAATCTCTTGGGTCAGATAGCAAAAATAATTCTGATGTGATAAGTGTTGAAGAATTAGAGGGCTACCTTGTTGACATTGATGGTGATGGTTCTTCAGATCGATTTTATGTACCATCAGATG
>CAYPUK010000139.1:0-5231 GCA_964414035.1 uncultured Thermoplasmatales archaeon
AAAATCCAAAATGGCATCAAAAGATGTTCTATTGAAAAGTGAATTGACCCATTGCTTCTAACTTCTAATCCAGTTAATAAACTAATGAAAAAGAAGAAAAAAGTAACGATTTTTGCTTTTCTCTTTGAGCTTTGAGACAATGACATAACAAATCTCGTTGAAATTTATTCTAACCGTTCGCAGATATATGTTTAGTTTAAAACCGCATCATGGTGATCTAACCAAATTACATTTCGTACAAACAAATCTTGTGCTTGTCGATTACCAATGGTTGCTTCAGCATGAACCGGTGAAAGAATCACTCTTCCAAATCCAAACGTAGTGGATATTATTGCTTTTTTATGATTAATTGATTTTTTATATGGGTCATCTGCATGACCAAAATAAGAGATTGTTTTCACTTTTGGCATGGTTAATTTTCTTAATGAGGATCCTTCTACAAGGGGTGCGTTACCGAGCATGACTCGAACATTTTTGCCTTCATATGGTTCTTGAATTGATGAAGATACTAATCGATTACAATGAATAACCCCCCTTGAAAACGGTAATTTTGACAAGAATTGCATCATTTCAAATTTTGGTGAAAGTATTGGATTTTTTATTATGTATTCAATTGACGAAGCATCAGTATACACGTTAGCAAGTTTGAGCTTTGGTGACAATGTTTCAAATCCTAATACATTACAAATAGCTCGATGATGTATTAGGTCTAAATTTTTTACTCCAAGAGAACCAAACGTTGAATCACCACAAATCCCATAAAAACCACCCCCACGACGAACAAATTTTCTAATGTTCCGCCGATATTGATGAGGTGTATGCCAGCCACCTACACCACCAGGAGCTACAATAACATCGATATTACGCCATCGTAATGCTCCTCTTTGCACTTGGCCCTGATCCCAATCATCCCAGAATTCAAATACGTTGAATTCTACATCATATCTTTTTTCTGCCATGCGAAAACAATTTCTTATTAAAATGGTGTGAATTCGAGCGATAATTCCCTTATCTAACATATCCCATTCTTGTCGAATAATAGCGACACGAATAATTGGATCTTTATCAAACAATGCGGTAGAATGTGGAAAAAGAAAGAATAAGATAAGTAACATAGTAAGAAATAGTTGGATTAATCTATTCTTCCTCATTTTTTTACTCCTAGAATATAATTACATGATCCGTTGTTGGATTGATGAAGAATCCACTGATTCCACAGGATTTGATGGATCAGCAGACCATTCAGTAAATGATCCTTCATACAATCTTACATTTGGATAGTTCAAAAACCAGTTAAGAATCACAAATTCAATGGTAGCTTCTCGTCCTGTGCCGCATGAACAAATAATCCTCTTATCCTTTGAGATATGATATTTATTTAAAATAGATTGAATGATATGGTCTGGCTTCAATAGATATGGATTTGTTTCATCTACAAAAAGTTTCCAGGGAAGATTAATGGCACCAGGTATGTGACCGTTTCTAATCCACGGGCCAGAAGTTCCTTGATAAAAAGAAGTTGGTCTAGCATCTAATAACAATACATCATCTTTTTCTTCCAATCTTTTTACTTCATCAATAGTCACGACAAACTGTTTTCTGGTGTTTACTTTTATATGAGATGACTTAATCTTTGGAAATACTTGAGATAATGGTTTCTGTTCACTTTTCCATTTATCAATCCCGCCGTCTAAAATAAAAATTTTATCATGTCCACTTCGAGCAAGAACATATGATACCATGAATGCTTCTAAACCATCTCCCCACCCTTTAAATGAACCTCTCCCAGAATAAACTACTACGATTTTATTGGATTGTATTCCGAGTTGTCTAAATATTGATCGCAGTTTTTCTTCTGATGCAAATGTTGCAGGCATTCCGTTCTTTGTTAATCGTAGCGTTGAACCATTTAGATAGACTGCAGTTGGAATATGTTCTTTGATATAATCATGTACATTTGGTTGCGTATCAATAAGTTGTATAGATTCATCTTTCAAATGATCTTCAAGCCAGTTTGTTGAAACTTTTTGAACAATTAATGCATCATCCTGATTTACTCGTTCTTTCATGATTCTTGCACTCCACACTTTCTATTTCACAATCATAACTGTTGAATCTGAATGATGAATCACTTTTTCAGAAACACTTCCTAAAAGAATTTGATTTAGAGAAGAATGGCCTTTACCACCCATCACAATCAGGTCATTCTTATTTGCTTGTTTTATAATTTCTTCAGATGGATTTCCATGGATTAACATGGTGTTCACATGAACATTTTCTTCTGAAGCAAGTTCTTCAATCCTGTTTAGAATTTTTTGCGCTTCTTCCTCGTTTTCACGCTTCCATTCATTATATTCTACTGAAGAAGTAAGTTTTAAAAATTTTCGTTTTTCAACAACATAGATTGCTACTAAAGGAATATTGAATCTCTCAGAAAGAATTATACTTTTTTTTGCTGCATTCATTGAGGAAACAGATCCATCAACGGGGGAGAGTATTCTTTTGAATGAATTTTGAAATGGTATAGTTTCACTTCCTATTCTTATCTAAAAAAATTCCATACATTTATTGATAACTAAAAAACGATTTTAAAACGGTTGAAGAACGATTGTTTTACAGTATAAATAAAAGTTAAAAATGGTATGTCTATAATCAAAGTAAATTATTATCAATTAAAACTATTGACTAAGTTAACCTGTAAAATTTTATTGATTGATTTTACAAAGAAATTTACATATCCGTTACAGTTATACTTGATTTATATTTTAGCTAAATCTAAGTCACGTTTTAGTATTAAATTTAGAGTTAGTTCTATTAGGGATTGAAGATGTATAATGAGTATATCTGTAATACAATTACTCAGGCAATTGAAAAGAGTCAGTCTCTTTTCATAATTAAAAACGGTTTTTTGAAAGATGCAGAACAAGAACAATGTGATGATTTGTGAGGTCCTTAATTTAATAATTTTAATTATTTATCCAGGCCTATATTGAAAAAACAAATGAAGTAAAATTTGTCCAAGGAAGTTAAATAACTATGATTGATGATCAACAGGCTACTGAACTCTATGAAAAAAGTATTAAGATTTTAAAAAAAGTCCAACTAGATAATGGTGGCTGTCTTGCTACTCCAAAAGATCAACGATATCCCTATATTTATCCACGAGATCATTCATTAATCATTCTTGGTTTTTTATCAGCGGGTCTTTATGAAGAAGCAAAAAAAGGATTATCCTTTATTTTGAATACTCATACGGGGAAAGGAGCATTCCCACAACGAGTTGATATTCAAGGGAATGATGCATCATATAAACCTATTCAAATTGATGGAACTGGATTAGTATTGTTTGCATTATCTCAATACATAGATAAGACAAAAGATTTTGATTTTGCAAAGACTCATTTTGAACGTGTGAAAAAAGCTGTTGATTACATTATTGGGAATAGTTATGAAAATATTAAAGGAACATATGAGAAACAAAAACATCATTTGAAAATGCCGTTAATTTTTACTCCAAATTCATTACATGAATATCCTCCAACTGAAGCAGGATTGGAAATATGGGCTAATTGTATTTGTTGTGCTGCACTTTTGAACATTTATGAAATGAGCAAACAAATAGAAGATACTCAGATTCATTATAAAGAATATGCAGATAAAGTCAAAAAGAGTATTTTAGAATATATGTGGAATTCAAGAAAAAAGACATTTGTTAAAACGATTAGAGTAAGAGAATCAAGTTCTGTTCTCGTGGATCCGGATGTCGGTAAGTATGCTATCGCAGATTTTGATATTTTAGATGATGAAGATTCTCGAGTCATCTCAACAGTTACGGATATCGAAAAAAATTTGTGGCATCAACAACTTGGTGGAATCTGTCGATATCCCAAATATGAAGGACGTAATAATGGAGGATGGGGGCCTTGGCCAAATTACACCTTAATGATTTGTAGACATCATATACGCGTTGAAAATAAACAAAAAGCTGACCAATATTTGAACTGGGTTTTAAATACAGCATACCAAAATGAACTACCGGAACACACATCAGCAGTCAGTGAGTTTGAAGAATACGTTCAAGATTTCAAAGAATCCGGGTTACTTAGAGAAGATCGAAAGACAATGATTGAAAATGCAAGGAATCATCCTACTTATAAATCAGGTATTGCTTACCTCTCTTTGCCGTTAGCATGGGCTCATGCAGAATTCATTAGAACATACAATCTCTACAAAGAAAAATTTGGAGTGTGATTATTCCTTTGAAATCAATAATTACTATAACATTGAATCCTTCAGTAGATCAAAGCTGTACTACATCTGTTGTAAAAGATGAACGAAAACTAAAATGCAGCCAACCTCAGTATGATCCTGGGGGTGGAGGACTAAATGTTTCACGGGTTATCAAACGTCTAGGTGGTCAAACAAAAGCATTCTATCCCGCAGGTGGATGTACAGGTAATCTTCTAAAGAGACTGTTAGATAGTGAAGAATTAGACCATGTAAGTATTCATGTTCAGGGAGCAACTCGTTTAAATTTTCATGTAATTGAAGAATCAACGGATAGACAATTTCGGTTCAATATGCCGGGAATAGCAATGGAAGATGGAGAGTTTAAAGATTTATTACGTGATTTAAAAGAGTTTACTCCCCATCCAGATTATATCGTTGCTAGTGGCAGTATTCCACCTGGATTGGATTCCTCATGTTTACAGGATATCGCTGAGCTTGCTGGTGAGGTAAATGCTAAATTGATTGTTGACTCATCGGGGGAAGCATTACAGAAAGCACTAGGAAAAGGTCTTTTTTTGATTAAACCAAATCTACGAGAGTTTTCAGAGCTTATTGGAAGACAACTCAAAAATCAAGATCAAATCGTTGAAGAAGCCAAAAACATCATCGATCAGCATAACGTATCAGTAGTGGTGGTGTCAATGGGGCAAGCCGGTACGATTTTTGTTAGCGCTGAAGAAAGTGGACATATACAAACGCCTTATGTTCCTATCAATAGTAGAATTGGAGCAGGAGACAGTATGCTTGCAGGACTGACCTTACAGCTTTCTCAGGATAAAGCGTTAAAAGATGCAGTTATGTTTGGAGTTGCCGCAGGTACCGCAGCGGTGATGACTCCGGGAACTGAGTTGTGTAGAAAAGAAGACGTGGAACGACTATATAAGATATTAAAAAATAAAGTTAGAGATGAATAAATATGCCTGAGTTACCTGATGTAGAAA
>CAYPUK010000140.1:0-33806 GCA_964414035.1 uncultured Thermoplasmatales archaeon
ACGCCCACATTGGGATTCGAACCCAAGTAGAAGCCTCCGCAGGGCTTCAGGATATCCAAGCTACCTCATGTGGGCAAAGAAATAATGTTTTTTCATCCTGTATACAAATACTCTATTTTAGTGTTATTCCTCAAGTTTCACTCTAAACGAATGGGAGTGATGAAGACACTTTTTTATTTAATAATGTCGACTAAAGCAACTTTTTCAAGAACCAATTGAAAACATTGATCTTTTTTAACTGAATTGATAGCCTTCTGATCGATGCCAAAGGTGGTTAATTTATTTTTATCGGGTTTTAAAACTTCATCATCTCGTTTTAAATTAAAATCCTGGATGAAAATATCAATTATGTTATCAACGTCATCGACTGAAGTATCATTTATGATAAAGATTGTAACAAATAATGAATCTCCCTTTTTTACACCCATTTTTTTTAGAGCATGTTTGATTTGGCGTTCTCCAGCTGCATATAATAACAATTCCATTTCCAAAGAATTCATTGAGGCTTCATTTCGATCAAAAGATCTTTTTGCATGATGAAATGCTGAAATAATATGGTCTTTTCCAAAAACAACATCCGCATCCAACGTTTGAATACCTATTTGATATTTTTGAGAAAAAGCAGAAACGTTAGAAATAAAGTCATTTACTGAAGAAATCGTACCATTGCATCCAAAAAACCTAATGTTAGATTGACTCATCTTCATCCTCCATAAACTCTATGAGTTGACTATTATGATATTCTGTTGATTGATTCAATTGCTTTTTAATACGTTCTGCAATACCTGGACCAATCGTTGGAATGTTCTGTAATTCTTCAAGTGATGCCTTCCGAAGTGATTCAAGAGAGTTATATCCATTTTGATACAATTTTCGAGCACGAACTCGACCGATTCCTCTTAACTCAATCAATGAAAGCAATTCCTTTTTACAACCATATTCGACCCGAAGACCAAGACCAGTTAAAAATGATACTGCATCAAAATAATACATACGAGCAAACTCTCTCATGGCATGAAGTAACCAATGAACTGTTTGCACGATACCATGAATATCTCCAGGACCAACACCATATTTTGCAATAATGGCATCCTCTGTTTTTTCTTCAATCCAATCCCGTAAAAGAAGCGCTGTTTTAAAATCAGATAGAAACCATTCATATTCAGAATCTACCTTAAGCGGAGTATCACAGAATAATTGATCTTTGCAACCTTGAAGCACAGTTTCAACCCAACTATCACTTTTTCTTAAATATAATGATCGAATATCAGGAGTAGAACATACGGTTTGTAACACCGCTATCTCTGTTGGTAACTTATTCACTGATTCAGCACGCATAAGATTCTTTTTTAATTCAACTGCAGATAATGGATCAATATACAATGAAGAGGTCTTCATCCCAAATGGAGTTGCCTCATAACCCTGTTTATTTTCTTGAATGAACTTGTGCTGAATCAAAAATTCTATGGTTTGATCGATTTCATCTTGCAACGTAAAAACTTCAGCTTGATATGCATAAAACGTACTATCGATAAAATTATTGATATCTTCATCTGTTTGTACAAAACCAGTCGCAATAGCAGAAAGTAAGTGCATTCGTAATGATGCTTGATTTCCAAGTTTTGAAAAAATTGGTTCCGTTTCACCATAGATATAACGAGAGAGAATTAATTTTTTTTGAGAAGATTTTTTCGCAATGGTTATAGCTTCGCCTTCAGTATCAAACTTTGGCCGTCCAGCTCGTCCAGCTTGCTGTTTATATTCAAGGACTGGAATCGGTTGCATCCCCATATTGCCTTCATAACGCCATAAATCCCTAATGATCACTCGTTTAGCTGGTATGTTCACACCGGCAGCAAGTGTTGGTGTAGCAACGATACATTTTACTAATCCATCTTTAAATGATTGTTCTACAAATCGTCGCTGATAACTCGCTAATCCTGCATGATGAAAGGCAGACGCATTTTTCAAACAGAACAGTAGTGTTTTATCAATGGAGGTTTGTTCAGCATGCTGCTTTACAAAGGCTTCAATCTTTTGATTGAGTTTTAATTTTTCATCTTTAGTTAAATGTTCTTTTGTGACAGTTCCTATCTTTCGAGCAACTGATGCCGTTGACCTGCGAGTATTCACAAAAATGAGGACTTGCCCTTGTTCGGAAAGTGATTGATCCACTAGTTCATCTAACACAGAACTTTTTGTTTTTTCAATATGTTCTAGTTCACCAGTATCATATAGTAATTCTCTATTATACACAACGCCTTCTTTTAAGGGAACTGGCCTCCACTCTGATTCAACTAGTGTTGCATCAAGCCAAATTGAAAGATCGATTGCATTTTGAATAGTAGCAGATAAGCCGATAATCTGAGTATCTGGATTTAATGATCGAAACCGAGCAATAAGAACCTCTAAGGTTGGACCTCGTGTTGGATCTTGGATAAGATGAATTTCATCGATGATAAGAGATGAAACTTCATACACCCAACTGACTTTATGTCTTAGAAGGGAATCTGCTTTTTCAGACGTACAAATGATAATATCATATCGGGCAAGCCGAGGATCTGAATCATCTAAATCTCCTGTTGAAATACCAATTTTAAAGCCTGCTTTTGAAAAAACAGAGAGTTCCTCATATTTTTCCCGAGCAAGTGCGATAAGAGGAACAACATACAATGCTTTTCCACCACGTTTGAGTATTTGATGAAACATAGCAATGTATGCTACTAAGCTTTTTCCACTAGCCGTAGGAATTGCAAGAACTATATTTTCTCCATCTAATACTGATTTAATTGCTTTTTCTTGAGGTGGATATAGTGAAGTGATACCTTGTTTTTGAAAGATTTCTTTAATTGATCCAGATAATGGTAACTGATCGATATTCATAGAATTCCTGGGGGGTTAAACATGGTTTTGAGTCAAAAACTTTATTCATGACCAATAACTTATCCCTTTTTGATAGTATGGGCCGAAGACAAACCATGCAGGAAAAGTATAAGCAACAGATGAAAGCATACCGGAAGAAGAAGATGAAAACTGATAACACTCCATATCTTCCACCAGATGGTGCTGAAAAAGTGTACGTGATGAACTCGTTGAATCCTGAAGAAAAACTTGAAGCTGAAGTGTTAAAAACAAAAGAAAAACAGCATCGTTTGATTATCACTAGTCTTGCTTGTCCTGTTTGTGGCAAAGGCATGAGTTGGGATAACAAATGGGAAGCATTCGTTTGTACAAAACATGGAAAGAAAGCAATTTATGAAATTGTGGATACCGATTAAAGAAAGAATCATCAGAAAATATTATGAATTATAATCAGTTTATCATATCGCTCATTAGCCTTATGTATTTAGGTTAGAGAAAAACAAAATATATTTAAAAATCTGTGAAATTAAACATTAGAACCGAGGAAGATAACTATGAAAGAGTTAGCTGAAGTGAGAACGCTTAAAGTAAATCGGTATATCATCATCGATGATGAACCTTGTAAAATCGTAAGTATTTCAACATCTAAACCTGGGAAACATGGCGAAGCTAAAGCTCGGATTGAAGCAATTGGTGTCTTTAATGGACAGAAGAAAAGTATCGTCAGTCCAGTTACCCATAAAGTTCATGTTCCAATTATTGACAAAAGAAGTGCTCAAGTCGTTGCCCTTATGGGCGATAACGTCCAATTGATGGATATGGAAACCTATGAAACCTTTGAAATGCCAATTCCAGATGAATACAAAGATGATCTTGAACCAGGTAAGGAAATTCAATATTTAGAAGCATTAGGAAGAAAGAAAATAACTCGCGTTTAAAAAACAAAACATTTTTCTTCCTTTGTTTTATTCTTTTTTATAATTATGACAACTAATTTTCCAAATGATACTCCATCCTATTTTGCTGATGCGGAATCAAGCTTTGATGAAAGTGACATCGTTATCTTTGGTGTCTGCTTTGATAAAACAGCTAGTTTCCGGTCTGGTGCTCGTTTTGGTGCTGATGCCATTAGAAAAGCAAGTTGGAACTTTGAATCATTCAATTTTCGTACTGGTGTAGATCTTCAAGATAAAAAGATTCATGATTATGGGAATCTTAATTTTGAATCTGATGCAGATGTAAATTATGTTATTGAACAAGTTCAATCCTTTGCTCACTCAATTATTGAAAAAGATAAAATACCGGTTCTTTTAGGCGGGGAACATTCGCTTTCCGCTGCAGTTGTCCAATCATTTGCCAAAAATATTGGTGTTCTTTCTTTAGATGCTCATGCTGATTTTCGAAATCAGTATCAGGAAGAACGATACAACCATGCCTGTACCTTAAGACGAATGGCAGACCACGTCGGTGATGAGAACATTTTCCTTTGTGGGCTTCGATCTGCAGGGAGAGAGGAATATACTGAATTGAAAAATCACAGGATTCCTTTTATTGATGCGTATACATTCCATGAATTATCCAACGAAAAAATAATTGATAAGATTACATCCAGTTTTAATAATCAACCCATTTATCTGACCATTGATATCGATGTGTTTGATCCAGCATATGCACCAGGAACGGGCACTCCTGAACCTTTTGGACTTAATCCCATTGATGTTCTGTCAATCATTGATACACTTTCCCCACAAATTATCGGTTTTGACATCATGGAAGTTAACCCTCATTTTGATCATGGGGAAACTGCATTCTTGGGTGCAAAACTTACCCGCCATATCCTAGAGCGCATCTCTTAAAAGGATTAGTTTAATATAAGATGATTTCATTCAAACCCCGTATGAACAATGAAAAAATAGCTATGATAGCATTAGTTGTCATTATCGCAGGTGCATTGTCAGTTTTTTTAGTCAGTTCATTCGGTGGAGATATCTTCGATAATCTTTTCAGTGATACAGACACCCAATCAGAAGAAGATAATGTCATAGAAGCTGGTGATTGTGCAGATGTTCATTATATTGGTCGTTACGCATCAAATAACACTGTTTTTGATGCTTCATATACGGATGTTGATGAAAAAACCGGAGGTTCTCCATTAAAAATATTTGTTACAACTAATAAAACACTTCCATCACCGACAGGATATTCTAATTATACATCAAGTTATATCGATGGATTAT
Source organism: uncultured Thermoplasmatales archaeon (assembly GCA_964414035.1). Classification (GTDB taxonomy): domain Archaea; phylum Thermoplasmatota; class E2; order DHVEG-1; family DHVEG-1; genus EX4572-165. The sequence goes on from CAYPUK010000140.1 coordinate 5,100, forward strand.
TATCTCGTTTGATCGGGAAAGAAGAAGGCGAAACATACTCTCTTGAAATTCCACCATCTGAAGCATATGGCGAGAATAAACTTGATGTTGGAGATCGGTTTTATTCCAGTAGTTTTGCATTAAATACCATCGATACAGAATTATCATTGAATCAAACATTAGAAGTAACTGAATTAACAGAGAGTAATCTTAGTTTGAAATGGGTTGATTTGGATGATTATGGTAAATTTACCATGCCGCAAATCGTGCTTAATGATTTAGTTGCTCAAACTCAGGAAGACATGATCATCATTCCACCGCCACATTTTATTTGGGAGAATGCATCAGAAATCATTGATTATGATGATGAAACCGTCACCATAAAAACAACACCAACCAAAACTGAAAACTTGTATGATTCATTCGAACAAGTTCAATTTGGATTTGGACAAAATGATGTGTTTAGTATCTTCCCTGATGCCACTAATGCAACCTATAATGAAACAACGATTACCTTAACAAGCGATCCTGAGATTGGAAGTGAATATGAATATAGTTACTCTTATTTTGGTCAAGAAATTGTGATGACCTATACCGTAAAAAACACAACTGAGGATACTATTGGATTGGAAATAGAAACACAAGGTCAAGTACAGAATCAAACCGTTCAACGCTCACTTTCATTTGACAGAACCTATGAATTCCCACGAACGTACAAAAACATTCCACCAGACTATCAAGAAGCATTAATTGGTGCTGATCTTGAAAAACAGGGATATAGTCTTGATGAACTCGCTGGTGAAACACTCATTTTCGAAGTAACTATCGAAAAAGTGTACAAAATTTCAAACTAAGGTGAAAGTTGTTCTTTCACCCTTTTTTCAAATTTTTCTAAAAACTCATCTTCTTTTCCTTTTGGAATGGTTGCTCCAGCAGCAATATTATGTCCACCACCAACCCCACCCACGCTTTCTGCAGATTCTCTAATGATAATAGAGAGGTCAAGGCCTTTACTCACTAAGAACTGGGTGGCCCGTGCTGATGCTTTAATCTCACCTTCAGTCTTTTCTGCAAATCCCACGAGTGGTAAATCATTGCGTGTTTCTTCATCATTTAATAACATATTTGCAATGATGCCAACAATAGTATCTCTAATACCAGTTTTTGCATGAAAGTATTGAACGTAATCCAATTGAATGATCCCTTCTTCCTTAGCAAGTTGTAATCCTTCAACCAAGTTATGTCGATGACCTCTAAGCAAAGAGCGTGCTTTCTTCAAATATTCATCCCTGTCCCCTAAACAAACTTGCAATCCAACTTTATATTCCCCATAACGAGCTGTTGAATTCAGCAGAGTAGCAAATTCTTTTGCATCATGTAACTCCGTAGCGATTGGTTCTTGACTTATTTCATAAACTTCACCAATCAACCTTGAAGTCAATTCATAACCAAAGCCTTTGGATAATAATAATTGAACTAATTGTGAAATCACTTTTTTTCGTTCATCAGTACTATAATGAATCCAATGTCGCCATGTATCACCATTTTTTAAGGGAATGTTTAATTCTGAAAGAAATGTTCTCGCTGACGATTCCCTTCCAGTAATACCTGGAATCACTGGATCATTAGCATACTGAAGCATTTTGTAAACTGGCCGGGTTTCTCTTCCAAAGAATTGAATATCCATTTTAGCAGTAAGAACTCCTGCTTCAATACCTTGATTGAGAATCTCACGATTCTTACTCATCAACTTCCGATGTTTTCTATCTTGTAAATCACCACATGCCCCGATCAATGCAAGAGATGCTAAATCCTGATTTTTTTTATCAAGTGTCATTGAAAGAAGATATGTTCCACCAGATCCACTCAGTTCCCAACTGCCATCCAAACCAAATAAATGAGGATTGAAATGATAAGACACATTTTGAGTATCTTTATTACACGCATGGTGATCAGTAACGATATAGGAAAAATCAATTGAGGAATCTTCAACGATACTACTACCAAGATCGGTGAACCAAACTAATTCATATTGTTTAGTATTCAATCTTTTCACCACCATCGGATCAAGTTGTTTTACAAATTCAATTGAATATGATTTGTTCATTCGTTGTAAGGTTTTAACTGCAATGGCACCTGCGGTTAATCCATCAGCATCAATGTGGGTGACCACGTGAACATTTTGCGCTTTCTGAAGATACTTGGCAAGTGAAGATAATCGTTTATGCATGACCTAATCCCCTGAGAAGATGAGAAGAACAAATGTTACTACTTAATTATTCAGTAATTAATCAACGAACAAGATCTTTGAAAAATAGTTCCATTCCCATCTTCCACAAAGAATAGTAAACAAACAGGCTCATAAGAACTTTATCATTACAAAAAAATGAAAAGAAAAAAAATGAAAAAATGGAAGAAAGAATAAAATTATTCTTCAGCCATTTTCTTATATTGCTCGTAACGATCCTTCACGTCTTTTTCAAGTAAGGCATGTAATCGTTTTGCTTCTTCAGGAAACGTTCGTGTTAATGAATTATACCTGATTTCTCCCATGATGAAGTCATGAAGGTTTCCTTTTGGTTCCTTACTGTCTAATTGGAATGGATTTTTGCCATCTTCAGCACGACGTGGATCAAACCGGTAAAGTGGCCAGTATCCAACGTTTACCGCTTGTTTTTCTTCGAATTGTGTTTTACCCATTCCCGCTTTGATTCCATGATTAATACATGGTGCATAGGCAATAACAATAGATGGACCAGGATACGATTCAGCTTCTTTCATCACTTTGATAACATGGTTCATATTAGCTCCCATGGCAACTGAAGCAACATATACATAACCATAGTTCATCATCATCAGACCAAGATCTTTCTTTTTGGTTTTCTTACCTGAATAAGCAAATTTTGCAACAGATCCATGCGGTGTCGCTTTAGATGCTTGACCACCGGTATTTGAATATACTTCAGTGTCAAGAACCAAAACATTAACGTCATCTCCGCTTGCAAGTACATGATCTAGACCTCCATATCCAATATCATAAGCCCAACCGTCACCACCAATAATCCAATGTGATGGTTTCATCAGCATATCTTTAGATTCCCAGATATCAGCAAGAACACCTTCTTTGTCCATGTCTTTTAACGCATCTTGAATCTTTAATGATAATGCATCAGTTTCATCTCCATCATTGAAATGCTCAAGCCATTGTTCAAAAAGACTTCTCAGATCTGAAGACATCTGACTTTCTTCAAGTGCTTGTTTCACTTGTTCTTTTAGTAATTCTCGTCGTTGAGTGGTTGCTAGTTGCATTCCAAATCCATATTCAGCGTTATCTTCAAATAAACTATTCGCCCATGCAGGTCCACGGCCATATTTGTCCTTTGTCCATGGGACACTTGGCGCATAGCCACCCCAAATAGATGAACAACCAGTTGCGTTTGCAATTACCATGCGGCTTCCGAAGAGTTGAGTAAGAAGTTTGACGTATGGTGTTTCTCCACACCCGGCACATGCTCCTGAGAATTCAAGTAACGGTCTTTTAAATTGTGATCCTTTTAATGAATACTTGTTGAATCCGCCATCTCTTTCTGGAATTGTTTCTGCATATTGTTGCAATGGAATTTGATCTGTTTGAGTTGCCTGTGGTTTCATCACTAATGCTTTGTTTTTCGATGGGCAAATATCAGCACAATTTCCACAACCTACACAGTCTTCAGGATAAACTTGAATGCGGAAATTGTATTCTTTTGCTTCTTTACCCATTGCTTTTTTAGATTCAAAGCCTTCTGGAGCGTTTTCTAACTCTTCATCAGTGACAAGGACCGGTCTGATTGCTGCATGTGGACAGACCAAAGAACACATGTTACATTGAATACAGTTATCAATCTGCCATTCAGGAACATCAATTGCGATTCCTCTTTTCTCGTATTTTGTGGTTTCCAATGGGAAGAAACCAGATGGTTCAAAATCAGATGTCTTTAACGTGTCTCCTTTCAACGAAGCCATAGTGTCAACGATTTTTTTCACAAATTCTGGTTTATCTGTTTTCTCTTCAGTCGCAGATTTTTCTTCAGCTTGTTTCCAAGAATCAGGATACTCAATGCGTTCAATCCGTTCAAGAGCGATATCAACGGCTTTATAATTCATTTCAACGATTTCCTGACCCTTGTGACCATATGATTTTTTAATTGCTTCTTTCAGCAATTTAACCGATTCGTCCAAAGGAAGAATCTCTGAAAGTTTGAAAAACACAGTTTGCATCACCATGTTAATGCGTTGACCAAGACCGACTTCTTTTGCAATGGACACTGCATCGATATTATAGAATTTAAGATTGTTTTCAGCGATCTTCCGTTTTAATGAAGCAGGGAAAATCTTTTCCATTTCCTCAAGTGACCATGGTGAGTTCAATACAAATGTTCCTTCTTTTTTGATACCATCTAAAATTTCATATTTATCTACATATGATGGATTATGACACGCGATGTATTCCGCAGTGTTAATCAAATATCTTGATTTGATTAGTTCATCACCAAAACGTAGATGAGACCGGGTTACACCACCAGATTTTTTTGCATCATATTCGAAGTATCCTTGTGCATATTTGTTAGTGTTATCACCAATGATTTTGATTGCGTTTTTGTTTGCACCAACAGTTCCATCACCACCGATTCCCCAGAATTTACAACGAACCATTGATTCTGGAGCAGTATCAATAATCTCAGATTCAGGAAGGCTAGTATTGGTAATATCATCAGTAATGCCAACAGTAAAATTATTTTTTGGTCGATCTTTTTTCAGATTGTCAAAAACTTCCTTTGCCATTGTTGGTGTGAACTGCTTTGATGATAATCCATATCGTCCACCAACAATCAACCGATTATCTTTCTTCTGTTGAAACACACTGCAGACATCTAAGTATAATGGTTCTCCAAATGATCCTGGTTCTTTAGTTCGATCAAGAACCGCGATTTTCTTTGCTGATTTTGGTATCGTATTATAGAAATCTTCAGCAGAGAACGGTCGATACAATCTAACGATGACCACACCAACTTTTTCACCATGTTTGTTTAAGTGTTCTACTGCTTCTTCAGTAGTTCTTGCTCCAGCACCCATCATCACAATAACTCGTTCTGCATTATGATCACCAACATAATCAAATAAATGATATTGTCGACCAGTTAATTTTGCTACTCTGTCCATTTCTTCTTGCACGATTTGTGGGACTTTTTCATAGAATTCGTTTCCTCGTTCTCGTACTTGGAAATAGGTATCTGGCCCCATTGCACCCATTCGAATATGTGGATGATTTGGGTTTAATGCTCGCTTACGATGTTGTTTAATAGCATCCCAATCAGCGAGTTTTGCCATATCCTCATAATCAATCATTTTGATTTTTTGGATTTCATGAGAACTGCGGAATCCTTCGAAGAAGTGAAGGAATGGTACTGAAGCTCGAAGTGTTGAAAGGTGAGAAACAAGTGCTAAATCCATAACTTCTTGAATTGATGCTGAAGCAAGTTCTGCAAAGCCGGTTGGTCGTGCAGCCATTGCATCTTGATGATCTCCAAAAATGGAAAGAACTTCTGCAGCGATTGATCGGGCAGCAATGTGAAAAACAGCAGGCATTAGTTCACCAGCGATTTTGTACATGTTCGGAAGCATTAACAATAATCCTTGAGACGCAGTAAATGTTGTGGTACAAGCTCCAGCTGATAGTGATCCATGAATTGCTCCTGCGGCTCCTGCTTCAGATTGTAATTGTGAGACTTTGACGGTTTGTCCAAAGATATTTTTTCTTCCTTGGGCAGACCAGGCATCAGCCATTTCACCCATTGGTGAGGATGGTGTGATCGGATAAATTGCGGCAACGTCACTAAATGCATACGCAACATGAGCTGCAGCGGTATTACCATCCATTGATTTCCAATTATCTTGTGTTGTTTCGCTCATTTCTTTTTTACACCTCTAAGTAGGTTTTACTTATGGTATTAAGTCGAAGTATCCACAAAGAGAAAAAGAAAAAATATTCTACTTTTTTTCTTTCGGGTGGATACACAACGAGTGTATTCACATCCGATACATAAATATTTGGTATATTAAAAATGAATATTATTATAATGAATGTCAACATAGTTTGAAAAGTATTCAATCAAAACACTTTTTGATGGGAATTTCTTTATTTTTTATCGCAAGAATTTGTATCTTGAGAGGTAGTATTATTGTGATTATTGGTCACCCATTCGCCATCTTTCATAATCCGGCTTTTTTGACCGACGACATAACCATATTTCCGTTTGCGTCGGTTCGCCCAATGAAACAAAACTAATGGAAGAATAAATATCGAAGTTAAAAATGAATAGACGATAGTTATTGCAAGGATGAGACCGAATTGTTGTTGAGGTGGAATTGGAGCAAAGACAAGGATACCAAACCCTAGAGCTGTTGTTAATGCAGCGATGAGAAGTGCTCCACCAGTGTGAGAAATAGTTTCACAGACAGCTTTTGTAATATCTCCAGTTTTATCAACAATATAACGGAATCGTTCTGTTGCATGAATCGCATAGTCAATCCCAATACCAATCGTAATACTAGTAACCGTGATAGTTAATGCATTCAGAGTGTATCCAATGTAGTACATGGTTCCAAGGATCCAAACTATGGAAAAACCAACAGGGATCAACGCGATGATTCCTAAACTCGCTGATCGGTATACTAAAATGAGAACTAGTGCAGCTAAAATAATAGAAACAATGGTGGAAACAATTTGACTTTCAGTGAGTGAATTAGTAATGGTTAGTGAAATGATATTTTGACCGGTAACCACTACATTTGCATTTCCAAAATCATGTGCGGTATCTTCAACAAGTTCATTTTTTAATATTTCTAAATCATCACTGACATCTCCATCTTCATCATTCACATATAAGGTGTCAATATACACTCGGATGACTGTTGCCGTATATTCATCATTTTCTTTTGATAACACGGTTGAAAGTTCACTTCCAAAACTATCCATGGACACAGATGAAAACAGTGGGGTGTTCATTTCCATTCCATCCATTTCCATTTCTTCCATTGATTCATCCATAGGCATCGACGGTTGAACAAGTTGATCTGTTAAATAATCCAACAATTCTTTAACATCTTGATCAGAAGCAGGGATGAACGTCGCAGGTTCAATATTAAATTCTTCTATTAGACTTTCATTGTTTGCAACAGCCTGTTTGATAATAGTGTACAAACTTGTTATTTTTAATGAACCATCAGGATTACGAGCCACAAATTGATCGTTTTCCAAGTTTTCATGCGTACGTTTTATCCCAGTTAATACGTCAACAGTATCAACATTTCCTTCGATAAGTACATATTCTTGATTTTGACTTGCAAATGGGAATTGTTTAGCAATGTTGTCAAATAACTCAAATGCCGGGGTATCCTCTGGCGCGAATTGTTCCATATCATACCCAGTATCAATTTGAATCGCACCATATGAAAAAATCAGGGTTGTAACAATCATCACTGCTAAAATGATTTTTTGATGTTGAATGACTTGTGCTGAAATCGATCGCATGATTATTCGAACACCTAACTCATTTATTTTCCGACTTATTTTAACGGTTTTCCGCCGATCCAAGATATAGCGCAATGGTGCAAGTAATGTTAAGGAAGTAATAAACGTGAAAATAACTCCTAACGCTAGTAGAATACCAAAATCACGAACAGGCGGAAATGATGCAGTAAGAAATGATAAAAACGCAATAACCGTAGTAAGCATCGCTAAAAACATAGCGGCTCCAATTTCAGTAATTGAATTTTTAATTGCTTCACCTGGTTCTTTTCCATCTTCAATTTCAACCCGGTAATTATGAAGTAAATGCACAGAATAATCCACACCAAGTCCTAAAACTAAGGGAACAAGGGCAACCGCGATCACATTAAATGCTATTCCAAATAATGCCATACTTCCAAAGAGCCAAATTGTTGAAATAACAAGAGCAAGCATAGGAAGAATAACATAGGATGGTTTCCGAAAGTTAACAAAGAGAACAAGAACAATGATAACAAAAATCATAGGAGCGATAAATCGATTTGCTGACATGGTAAGTTCATTGATTTCCGCTGAAGCAACACCATTACCTGTAGCATTCATTTGCACAATGTCTTGATCATCATTTAACTTGGATACTTCATTAACAATTTTGTTATTTACACTGATGATTTTATCATAATCTGAGATAAACTCTAACGTGAGAAAAACAAGAGTTGATTGAGGCGTTTTTCCTTCTTTATATTCTTTTGATAAAAAGGCTTCTGAGTTTGATGCAATATCCTCATAAAAAGCAGGAACAATCAACAAATACTGATCTGTTTCAACACCACTATCCGGAACAATATCAACATTATCCCAACTACTAAGAATATCTTTTAGTGCAAACACGTCAGGAAGCATTGAGGAATCGTTAAATGTTTCATAAAGTTCATCGAAATTCTGCCAGGAAAGATTACCGAATCTCGTTAACATTCCTTCAACAAGTGAACTAAGCTGGGGTTTTGATTGAATTTTTAATAATTTTTCAAACAAATATGAAGTATTATAACCAACGCGGCCACCAAGTTTTTTAAACATCGATGTTTGATAATACCTAGTACCTGCAGTGAAGTTAGAAAGTTTCGCTGGAAGGGAAAAGGATTCAAACTGTGGAGCTAATCCATAGGTCTCTAGTTCTTCTAGAGAAACATTGATTCGAATTTGATCTTGATTCCCGTCAAATTCTATCATGCCGGATTTTAATGGAATTGGAAATTTCATGTCTTGACCCGGAGGAGTTATCCAAAGATAGACTTCTTTTGAATACGAATTGAACATACTTCGATTCTTAAACAAGGAGAAAAGATGACGGAAATTATTAGCAAAACCATTACCAATAATCCAAAGTGGATCAGACGGTTCAATATGAGCAGCAATTTCATAATCGATATCCAGGTATTTTATGGGCGTAATCAAATTTTCAAAACCTACATACCATTCCATGACGTTGACACGAGGAAACAAAGGAGTTAAATCTTCTTCTAATCCGGATAGATCATAGACATCAATAGTAAAAACGAGAGAGGAATCTGTTTTTTCTAGACTGCAACTTTTAATATCTGCCCCATCTGCAGTTTTCTTCGTTCGAAAAATGATTCGTTGTTCATAATCTACTTCTTCATTTGGATCTATCTCAGAAAATAACGATGATAAATATTCTTCGGGATCCTCTAAAAGATCAGTGACTGCTGTTTGAATTTGTTCATCAGTACACTCTTCAAGTGGTTGTCCAAATTCGATTAAACAGATAACATCAAGAAAGGTAATGATTGAAAAACTCCCGTTTACAGAGGGCAAATTAGAAAGTGTGTTTTGGATTTCAGTTGTTGTTCTTATTGATTCAGTAGAAAGGATTGATTCTGTTTCATCTGCTTGAAATAATAAAAAAACAAGTTGTTGATTCTGACCGAAATAATCTGTTACTCGTTCATTTGCTTTGACTAGTTCATCATCTGGAGTGAACTCGTTAAAATCAGTTTTGAATTCTAGTGAGGGAATAAAAAGAGAAAAACCTATGGTGATAAGAAGAATAGTAATGACAACCATCCACGGATGTCGTTGAATGAATCGGCCGAGTATGGGTAACATTAGGTTTTTTTGCCCCCTAAAGATAAGAATGGTTTTTTCAAAGAGAGGTTATTTTTAAACGATACTTTTGATGAGAATATCTGATAATACTATATTATGTTACGTAGTTTATATTGTTTTTCCCATATAAATTATAACAGGTGAATTTATCAATGGGAATTGCACCATTTCCAATGAAAGAACGATTAAAGCATAAGGGTTAAATAAGAAATGATGTTACTTGCGAGACGGTGAAGATACCATGAATGTAGATATATGGACATGGACAATACCGATAGGGGGTCTAATTGCCCTTCTTTTTGCAGCTTTTCTATATTTTAGAGTAAGTAAACAAAATCCAGGCGATAAAAAAATCCGTGAACTTAACAAAGCCATTAGAGAAGGAGCAATGGCATTTCTAAATAGCGAATACAAAGTACTGATGGTATTTGTGGCTATTGTTGCTGTTCTATTGTTTATTGCTTCGTTTATTGAAGGAAGTAACATAGAGATTGGTCTTCCAATAGCATTTATTATTGGTGCTATTTTCTCAGCATTATCTGGTAACATTGGCATGCGAATGGCTACTATGGCAAATGGACGAACGGCTGAAGGAACCAAAAACAGTTTAGCGAAAGGTCTTTCCATTGCATTCTCAAGTGGTGCTGTGATGGGAATGTGTGTGGTAGGACTTGGCGTTCTTGGAGTTTTCAGCCTCTTTTTTGTATTCACACAATTCTTTGCTTTTACGGCAGTAACTGCAACGAACATGCTCTTTGGATTTGGTTTTGGTGCGTCTTCAATTGCATTATTTGCTCGTGTTGGTGGCGGAATTTATACTAAAGCTGCTGATGTCGGTGCAGATTTAGTGGGAAAAGTTGAAGCTGGGATTCCAGAAGATGATCCACGAAACCCAGCGGTTATTGCTGATCAAGTTGGAGATAACGTTGGTGATGTGGCCGGCATGGGAGCAGATTTGTTCGAATCATATGTAGATTCACTAATTGCCACCATGGCACTTGCCGCGGTTAGCATGGCAGCGATTTTAAACTCTGGTGCTTCAGAAACACTTGGTCTATTAGTGCTTACTGCTTCAAATATGAATGCTGCGTTATGGCTTCCATTAGTATTAGCATCATTTGGCATTCTATCATCAATCGCAGGAGTATTACTTGTTGTTGTCGGCGGAGGAACTAATGTGTATGGTGCCTTACGAAATTCATTATATGTTTCAGCTGTTCTTACCGCAATTTTATCAGGTGTTGCCACTTGGTTTATGCTCGGTGATTTAAATCCATTTTATGCAATTCTTGCAGGTCTAGCTGCCGGATTAATCATTGGATATAGCACAGAATACTACACTTCAGAAAAACGACATCCCGCACAAAGTATCGCTGATGCTTCAAAAACCGGTCCTGCAACTGTTATTATTCAAGGCTTGCAAGTAGGAATGATGAGTACCATCATCCCAGTTATCGCTGTTGTTGCCGCAATGCTAGCTGCCTATTATTTCGCGAATTTTTATGGGGTAGCAATCTCAGCAGTTGGGATGCTTTCAATTCTTGGTGTATCTTTAGCAACTGATTGTTACGGCCCTGTTGCAGATAATGCTCAAGGTATTTCAGAAATGGCCGGTATGGGAAAAGAAGTCAGAGAGAACACCGAACAACTTGATGCTGTTGGAAACACCACTGCAGCAATGGGAAAAGGGTTTGCGATCGGATCCGCTGCTATCACCGCATTAGCATTAATCTTTACCTATATTACGACAGCAGAAGAACTCATAGGTCAACCATTAACGCTTGATTTATCTCAACCCTCAGTGGTCGTTGGTATTTTCATTGGGGCGATGCTACCCTTTATTTTCACTGCATTAACCATGGGTGCTGTTGGACGAGCCGCATACCAAATGGTAGAAGAGGTTCGAAGACAATTCAAAGAACTCAACTTATTGAAAAGTGATAAAAACAAACCAGATTACAAAGGATGCGTTGCAATCAGTACTAAACAAGCATTGAAAGAGATGATTCTTCCAAGTGTTCTTGCCGTTATTAGTCCAATCGTTGTTGGTATTATTCTAAAACCAGAAGGACTCGGTGGACTACTAGTTGGATCTATTGCTACTGGATTTTTACTTGCGGTGTTTCTGGCTAATTCTGGTGGAGCTTGGGATAATGCAAAAAAATATGTGGAATCAGGTAACCTTGGTGGAAAAGGATCTGATGCCCATAAAGCAACGGTTATTGGTGATACCGTTGGTGATCCATTTAAAGATACCTCTGGGCCATCACTAAATATTTTAATCAAGTTGATGTCCATTGTATCCCTTGTGTTTCTCCCACTGATTATTGCAATCAGCAGTGCAATTTGGGGTTAAACACATTTTTTCTCTTTTTTTTTAAATATCCTGCTTCTTCAAGTTTTTTTAATGGGCCATACTCAAAAAACATATAAGTAGTAAGCGTATTCCAAACCTGATATCTCTTTATTAGATAGGTAGTGTGATGATTCATGTATTATAAAGTTGTAATTGAAGATACCATTCGTATTCTTCCAGATCGATTCGGTGAAGACCTTGATGAGGTCGTTAAACAAATCGTTCAAGAAACATTTGAAGGAACCATCCGAAAGAAACATGGCATTATCGTGGTTGCTGATAACATCGAACCAATTGGGGATGGTATTGTGATTCATGGCGATGGCGCCATGTATCAAAAAGTGCAATTTGAAGCACTTACCTTTCAACCAGAAATGCAAGAAATCGTTGATGGACTTGTGTGCGAAATCGTTGAATTCGGCGCGTTTTGTCATATCGGACCGATTGACGCTTTGATCCATATGAGTCAAATGATGAATGATTACGTACAAATCGATGCTGAAAGCCAAGTGATCACCGGTAAAGAGAAAAATTTGAGATTACAAGTTGGTGATCCCGTTCGTGCTCGTATCGTTGCAGTGAGTATGAATGAGATTTCAGCTCGAGAAAGTAAAATCGGATTAACCATGCGTCAACCAGCTCTTGGTTCTCACCTCTGGGTTGCTGAAGAAGAAACCGATAAAAAAGAGGAAAAGAAAGAGAAATCAAAAAAGAAAAAGGGGTCAGGTAAATGAAACAATTGTATGCCTGTAAAAATTGTCACTGGTTAACAAAAGAGAAAGTCTGTCCTCATTGTGCGGTTCCTACTTCAAAACGATGGCGAGGATATGTCATCATTGAAGATCCAAGTAATTCACAAATCGCTGAGAAGATGAACATTAAAAAAGCTGGAAAATACGCACTTAAGGTTCGATAATTGTGTTAACCCAAGTAAAATACCATTTGCCTTTATCATTACGGGAAACGTTAAAAGAACCACTTGGAGATCTTTTTACTGAAGAGCAACTATTTGATTACATCAAAAAAACAGGTAATAAGATCGTAAGTGTTGGTGATCTAGTAACCTATACTCTGTTAATTAACGATATAGACCCATTATTTTGTATCGTCGATGATCATACTCGTCGTCATGATTTGAAACAAGATAAGATCAAAATCATTCATGAGTACGGTAATCAAAAGATAACCGTGAATAATCCAGCAGGAACAATTACTAACGAATTGTGGGATACCATCAAAAAACTCTATGAGACTGATGAATCAAATGTGTTGGTCCTTGTTAATGGCGAAGAGGATCTTGCTGCCTTACCCGCAATTTTATATGCTCCTTCAGACGTAACTATAATATATGGAATGCCAGATAAAGGGGTCGTGGCTGTCCCTGCAACGGAACACCATAAACAAAAAGTGAAAGATATCATTGCAAAAATGTGATAAACATGGAACTAGAAATCACTGAGAAAAAAAATAATTCTCTCTTAAAAAGAACTGAAGTCCAGTTCATCGCTAAGCATGAGAATGAAGGGACACCAAATCGGAAGTTGATTCGAAGTGAACTTGCTGATGCGTTGAATACCAAACAAGAAAATATCATCATCGATTCTATCCACTCATCATTTGGATCATTTACATCGAAAGGTTATGCAAAAGCATACAGCTCACTAAAGCATGCTCAGGATGTTGAACGAAAATTTCAGTTGAAACGAAATAAAGTCGAAGGAAAATCTAAGAAAAAAGAAGAACAAGCTGAAAAATCTGAGGAAAAGCCAAGTGAGAAAACTGATGAAAAGGAGTCGGGATAATCTATGAAAGGACGTGAAGTATTCAAAGTAGAAGATGGTAAAATCAAACGGCAACGAAGACATTGCCCAAAATGCGGTGACGGTGTGTTTCTTGCGGAACATAAAGACCGATTTAGCTGCGGAAAATGCGGATACACCGAGTTTAAAACAAAAAACGACTAATCTTCTTTTTTTAATTTATTTTCAAACGTTTAGACGTATCAGATTATTCTGGGATGCTATCGACTTTTCTTCCTTCTATTTTTATTCAGTAATCTACGAGTATCAATGTATTTATGAAGCATGAATTGATTACCATTTTTCACTTATAAAAATAATATTTGGGTCTGTAGTCTAGCTTGGATAGGACAGGGGCCTCCGGAGCCTCTAACCCGGGTTCAAATCCCGGCAGATCCGTACCTAAGAGCGCGAAATATCTTCTAATTAAACGCATTCTCATTTTTTAAGGTGAATTCAAAAAAAACACTGAAAACTTGAAAAAAATAATAAATTATTTTAAGTTTAAAAGTATTTCTTTTTGCATCCTATTAGAAGAGAGCGGATGGGAAAAGAGACTAAAAAATACCACTTTGGAATTGGACTTTGGGCTTGAATGGTAATTAATTAGTTGGGATGTAATAGATGGGAGTTACGACATACCCTATTACCCTCTCTTCCCACCACTAATTGGTTGAATTCCTTAAACATTTATAACTTTTACTTTATTTATTAATATTTAATTTTTTAATAAAAATTAATTAGAAAAAAATTGGAAAAGAGATTATTTTTTTAGAAATATACACGTTTATTTATCCGATATTTAAACTTTTTAAGTAATCTAGATACGCAATTTTTCTAGACACCATGATATAAATTCAGTTAACTTATTTAAAAAATATTGGAAAGTGTTACTACTATTTTTATTTCCGACCAAGAGCTAATCAGTCCCGTATCATCCCGGGCAATAACTTTTAGTTGATGAATTCCAGATTCATTCCATGTATGACGGAGAAGTAAAGGGAAGAATGATTGATATGGGCCAATCCATTCACTGTAAGATCCATAGGTCCATTTGATCTTATACCATATCTTATCGTTATCATTATCAAAAGTTGAAGTGAGTATGAACGATGAAACACCACTTAAGGTTATAGGAAAAGTAAGTGGTTTCAATGGATTATTTGGTGGCAAACCCTGGAAGGTAAAATTTTGGGCGAATGAATCATTATAGTTCAATGGAGAAGTTTCATAAAACAATGTTTGCTCTGTTTTTTTGTCAGCAATCAACAAATGATATGAGTGTGATTCATTCAATGGTTTTTTTGGATAAAGTGAAATTTTGTAATGACCAGTTTCATTAGTTCTAAATCGAATTCTAAGCCTACTTTGTAATGATGTTTCATTACATCTAATAATAGTTGCACTCGACAAGGGAATTGTTGATTGATTCACTTCTTTTTTAACAACCCCCTTTATCACAATTCCATGATAAACCACAGTAGATCTTTGATTATTTTCTAACAATCTTTCTGGGATCTGCAGTTGTTCATTAACACATGCATAAATCTTAGTTGGTTTCTTGTGAAGTGATATTTGAACACATCCTGAAAGTTTTTCACCAACATACCAGGTGTTAGGATCAAGAAATGATGATTGTTCAATGTATGCAAATGCAGACTCATTAGAGTTATTTGCAAGGCTAATATTTAGTAAAATTGGTTGATTGTCATCATGGTACGTTTCTCCAATATTTTCAACACTATATCTTACGTATAACGTACCATTATCAATATCTGCCCACCAAACTTCCAATGAGGAAAGAGTTAGATCTACATGGCCAACAGATTGAGGGTTTTCATCTTTATCTAATGCATTTTGAGAAAATGAACGTATATCTTTGTTAACTAACATTGTTGAATCTGCTAAGATTGAGAACGGATGAAATATGAGTATGAATGCTACAAAAAAGGTTAAGGTAGAGAATAAATTTTTTTTATTCATAGGTAAGATATAATATAGGATGTTATTCTATTTTATATTTATCCATACATCTTCATAATTTTTTTGAATAGGAAAAATAGTATGCTGCTATTAATCATTAGTTAATTTTTTACCCGAAAGATTTCTTTTTGTAGAATCGTTCATGAACTATTTGCCCATACACAAAAATCATAGCTTTTTCAATATCGGGAAGATCCTCAAAGAAATCATCAACTAGTTGATAATCAAAATAATTCCCTCTATGTTTACTACTTAAGTTATCTTCAAGATTCATAATGGTTTTATTTATATTTTTCAAATCTTCTTTAGAAACATTCCAGACGTCGGTGATATCTTTGAATGTATTAGATCTGTTATTACTTAGGGAAGCCATATCAAATCCACTCATAATTCTTATTTTATAAAAATAAGATTTGATAAGGTATTAAAGGGTTTTTGATTATTGTTCGTTCAAAAGAGGAATTATGATGAAATTAATTCCGGTTTTGATAGAATGATTTTTTCTTAAAAAACTAAGTGATTGTGGTTGCCTGCGGGACATAACATTTATTTAAAAATTTAATAAATTTAAAAAAATTTATATAGAAAATGCTGTATATTTATTTTTTGAAGTGAGAGGAAAAGGATGATTGATGATTATATAGAAGATATTGATTTTTCAGTAACAATGATCAAACCACATACGCCAATCCCCTGGGAGAAGATTTTAAAAAAAGTAAAAGAGAAGAAAAAACCGTATTCAGAACGTGATTACGCATTTGGTATCTACCAAGAACTTCCTATTCCACCAAATGAAAAAGACAAAATAATGTTAACACCAGATTCAGAATTGCTTTTCAAGTAGCCGAGCTGAATTTAATGCACAATTAAAACCAATCCCCAATGCTTTGACTCCATCCCCAATAACAAATAAATTTTCAATCGGAGTTTCAATCGAAGGTTTGGCATTATCAATTGTTTTTGCAACACCATCTAGATGCCATACTGAAGGATACAACGCCCAATTCAATTTTTGATGATAATCCGGAATCAGCCGACCAAGATTTTTATCAATCACATTCCGTAATTTAAACAATGTCTTTTTTTGTTTTGCTTCTTCAGGAGTACAAATTATATATGCTTGGACGAGTTTTGCCTGCGTTGGACTAATTGATGCATCAGTTGAAGCGGCCATAAAATCAATCATTCCCACTGCATCATTTCCATCAACACCAAGATCTCGTTCGATAAAATGAAACGTCTTTCCAATAAATTCTTTAGGAATTTTTGATAACGAATAATAAGCACTCAGACTACCTGTTCCCGTTAGACTTTTTAGAGTATTCACATACGATTTTGGAAACAATGATTCATCAGAATAGGTGAACAATGATTGTAATAACCCAGAATAGATAATATAATCAAAAGCAATAGTCACATCTTTTACGTTTACACTAACTGCTTTTCCATGTTCAATATTAATATGATCAACAGGTGTGTTTAATTTAAGAGAGCCACCCTGGTTTTGGATGATTTCAGCAAGTTTTTGATGAATAACACCCAACCCTCCTTTAGGATACCCAACTGGTTTTGATCCTTGATACAAATTCCGTTGTGCTCGAAACATTTCACCAGTAGAAATCCGATCAAGATCGTTTACTGTGGTAATGGATCGGGAAAAAATTTCAAGAATCAATTTCATATTTCCCCGCCCATATCGATTAATAGTTTCTGTGATGGAAACACTATCGAGTTTTTTAAGTGTTTTTTCACTTGCAAAAAGTAATCGAAGGATGTTAGGCAATATTTTTAATTTATCAATTTTAGAAAGAAATGGAAATTGATATCCGCTTTCATCGATAAATCCAACATAGGATTCAAGAAAATCAACATGATCATCAAACTCTTTGAGAACTTCATTGAGATTTGATAATACACCCCCTCCAATTGCATGATAGCCTAAATCAAGAGAATACCCATCTAATAAATTGTTATCCATGATTGTTTGTACGTCTGGTTCAGAAAATGCAAGAAAGGAATGATAATTTGAAAGTAAACGATCGTATTTTTTCTTTGTCAAGGAAGTACCAGAAAACGATAATGCTCTTCCACCAAGTTCAGATTCCTTTTCAAACACAGTTACCTTATATCCTTTTTTTGCGAGCAGTGCTGCAGCAGTTAAACCCGCGATGCCAGCACCGATGATACATACCTTACTATTATCTTTGTTTTTCATAAAGAATCTACATCCGAGGTTGTAATAATTTTACTCCAGTTAATGGAGTAAAAACAAGATACCAAAGAATCGGAAGGAAAATGAGAATCAATGTAGGTATCACATCGATAATTGGCAAGAGCATGAGGGGAACGAGAGAATAGCGAAGAAATGATTGAATACTGATATATTTTCTAATTTTACTTCGATCAAATTGTTTTAATGATAATAATTTCATACTAAAGAAAAGAACTCCAGCTGAAGCAACTGCTAAGATAACGAGTTGCCAATAAAAAAAGGAGTTATTAAAAAATATGAATGGGATAAATAAAAGAATAATTGAACTTATTCTAACTAGCATACTCAGAAGTTTGAAAGAGGTGGGGATAATCAAATTTTTTCCATTTACGCTAACACCTGATCTAAGTGCGATATTATTTACATTCATTAAAACATCATGATCAGCATCTTTAATACCGCCTTCAATTGCGTTCATGTGAAAGAGATTGTTAAAAGTTAAAACGAAAATGATCCAAGTAAAGAGAGTTGGTTGCTTATTTAAGGCAAAAGCACCTATCAAAAAAATGAAGGCAACAGATAAAGCAACTAAGATGTCTGAAGCAAATATTTTTTTCCCGTATACATCATAGATACTTCCAAGAATCCATGCAATCAAAATACAAATGACTGATAGAAAACGGAGTGGAGTAATAACTTTACCGTAAAACAATACGAAAAAGGTCACAAAGGTAAGCATGATCATGGTAAAACAGATCCATAACGCTGTTTGTTGTGAAATCGATCCGCTCACTAAGGGTCTGTCCTTTAATTCTTTTGACTTTTTGTCCACTTCAACATCAATGTAATCATTTAATACAAAACCAAAAATTGATGAATAAGCACCTAATAAAAACAAAAGTGAAAGAGTGAATAAATCAAATGTTCCAACAGTTAATGCTGCGATAACAGGCGGGATTGCAAGTCCACCTAAACCTGGGAATCGCAAAAGGACCAGATAATCAGCAAGTTTTCCCATAAAACATATTGAAAAAACTTGGCCTATTTGAGTTTTTTCTTTTTTACATGGTTTTAGGTTGCAACACAGTTCCATGCAAAATAAGATTAGAAAGAATGAATCCTAATGCAGGAAAGAAAATAAGAATTCCAGCCCAAGGATTAAGAGTCATAAGTAAAATAGGAACCAGTGCAAAATTAATCATATAATGACTTCCAATAAAGGTTCGAGCTTTTTTTCTGTTAAACGTGCCCATGTTCATCAGTTGATAGGATAAAAACAGCATCATTCCACTGATAATTCCTAGCAAGAGTAATTGAAACATTGCTAAAAAGAGAGACTCAGTGAATTTTTCAAGGATGAAAAATGGAGTGAAAATCAAAACAATATCAATAAGTTGTATGCTGAATGCTAGGAATTGGAAGGATTTAGAAGTATATAATCGTTTATTTTTTACTCTCACACCTAAAGCTACTGCAGCTGTTTTTGCTCCACTTTGATAATCATTTTCAATATCTTTTAATCCTCCTGCAACAATCTGCATGAATAAAACTTGTATCGATCCTAGAATGCAGATGAACCAGGCTAGAAGAGTAATATCTGAAAACTGTTGAACTTGAGTGGATGCACCATATAAGATGAAAAAGAAAATTCCTAGTGCAACTAACATATCCATGAACGGAAATTTTTTACTGATCAAATCATAAAGAATGATACATAAAGCAGATAATGCAAGAATAATTAATGGAAAATAATTTGATGAAGTGTATGCAACTGAAACTGCAATAACAAATGCAAGAATGATGCAAGCAAGAGCAAAAATCCAGGCATTCTTTAAGGAAATCGATCCACTTATCAATGGACGGTCACTAATTTCTTTAGATGACTTATCAATTTTATAATCAATGATGTCATTGAAAACAAATCCAAATGTATGACCTAAAAAACCAATCAGAAATAAAATAAGTAAACTTAAAATATTGTATTGTTGCATTGCAATCGCACCCATAACAGGTGAAATACCAGTCAGGACTGCATTAAACGATCTGGCTAATTTCAGATACTCTCGAATCATAATATTTATTCATGAAAACAAAATCACATTTAAAAATATCGAATAAAAGAAAATCATTTAGCATTTGTTGATAAATCATGAAATCTAAATCTCCACAATTAATAAGATATCTTCCTGCACAAAAAATTATTCCTAAAGATGATACCTTTCATGGTTCGAAATATCTTTTGGATATTGAATGGTGGTATTTCGATGCGGTTTTTGATAATGGGATGAGTGCTCATATTGGTTTTCGTATTTATCATATTCGAGGAATTGGCATCTTACAAGTCAGAATTAACATATATGATAATGGTACTTTAGTTAAAGAGAAGATAAATCGATTTCCATTAACAAATATCATAATTGATAAGAAAAAACCAGAATTTATCATAAATGATAAAAAAATTATCTTATTTGATATAAAAAAAGATAATTTGAAAAATATTTGGACCTATGAAATTAACCTTTCAATAGATGAAGTTTCAGTTCAACTTAACTATTCTGGAAACACAGAAGGATGGAAGATTGAAACAGATTCAACCTGCTGGACAGTGCCTCTCCCAAAAGCAACAGTGGAAGGGACCATTAGCATCAATCAAAAAACAGAAAAAGTAAAAGGAACTGGTTATCATGATCACAACTGGGGATATTCACCAACAACAGTTCTTCAGAACATTGGCTGGTATTGGGGAAGAATAACAGCAAACAAATTACACATCACCTGGGCAAACACCATAATTTCCAAAACAAAACAAGACCTCATCACAGTAGTAAATAAACCATACAACAATCAAACCAAAACACCATTCTTCACTAGCATCAAACCAAAAGATATCCAGTTAACAACAAAAGAGTTCAAAGAACACAAAAAAGTACTAATCCCCCATACATTTGAATTGACATTCAACCAGCAAAATACATCATCACAACCAAAAGTTACAGGCAACATCACCATGAAAACAATAGATGTTCATTACAATCGAATTTTTATTATCAACTACTGGCGATACCATGTACTTGTCTCAGGATCATTAACATATGGAGAAATCACTGAAACAATAAAAAATAAACCACAAATCATCGAATATCTTAAATTTTGAAAAAGATTCTAAAACAAACAAAAACAACGTTTCAACAGTAAAATATGTATACTCTTTATGAATACAACACGCTAAAAAGATTACAAGGAGAATGAAAGGTCAATGAGTCAAAAAGCAATGAAACGAATACTAGTCACTGGGGCAGCAGGCCAAATAGGATCAGAGCTAACCATGGCACTTCGCGAAAAATATGGAAACGATAATGTTATAGCAACTGGAAGAAAAACAAAACCAAGTGAAACAGTTCTCAATTCAGGACCTTTTGAATACATCGATGTCACCAAAAAAGAAACCATTGAAGAAATGATCAAAAAATATGATATCGACACCATCTACAACATGGCTGCCATTCTTTCAGCAGTTGGCGAAGATCATCCGCAACTCTGCTGGAACGTAAACATGAATGGATTATACAACATTTTAGAATTAGCAATGGAATACAAATTAACAAGAATCTTTGTCCCTAGTTCAATCGCAGTTTTCGGACCAGAAACCCCAAAACAAAATACTCCTCAAGAAACAGTGTTGAAACCAACAACCATGTATGGTGTTACAAAAGTTTCAGGAGAATTACTCGGAGATTATTACGCAAAAAAATTCGACATCGATATTCGAGGGATGCGATATCCTGGCATCATAAGCAATGAAACACTACCTGGCGGGGGAACAACCGATTACGCAGTGGAAATCTTTTATGAAGCAATCAAAAATAAAAAATATACTTGTTTTGTCAAAGAAGATACCATGCTACCTATGATGTACATGCCAGATTGCATCAAAGCAACCATTGACCTCATGGAAGCAGATCCAAGTAAACTCAAACATCATTGTGACTTCAATGTTACCGCGATGAGTTTTTCAGCTGAAGAACTAGCTAACGAAATCAAGAAACACATTCCAAAGTTCACCTGTGACTATAAACCTGATTTTAGACAAAAAATCGCTGAATCCTGGCCGCAGACCATTGATGACTCCGCGGCAACAGAGGAATGGGGTTGGAAGCCAGATTATGATTTAGCAAAAATGACTGAAGATATGATTACTGTTCTCAGTCAACGATATGAAGAACAGGGATTCTAAAAAATATTTATCCCTTTTATTTTTCTTTTTTTCCAGCATATCAAACAAATGATAGGAAAGGAAATACTTTTAACCGTGGAACATATCACTTGATTATTACATTGAGGAGAGATAAAATCTTATGCAAGATCTTGAACAGATTAAGCCATCACAACATGCAGATATAGATACCATTCGAAATTATTTAGGTGAAGAATCAGATTGGTTACTTAACCATGAAAGCAACAAAATCCCTAAAGAACATTTGTACTTACCAGGGCCAGATTTTATAGATAGAGTGTACAAAGACTCCGATAGAAACGAACAAGTCTTACGGAATCTATCATCTATTTTCAACCATGGCCGTCTCAGGGGCACAGGATACGTATCAATACTTCCAGTTGACCAAGGAATTGAACATTCAGCTATGGCCTCATTTACTCCAAATCCCGCTTATTTTGATCCTGAAAATATCATTAAACTTGCTATAAAAGGTGGATGTAATGGTGTGGCTAGTACCCTTGGAGTTCTTGGATCTGTATCTCGTAAATATTCGTATAAAATACCGTTCATTGTCAAGTTAAATCATAATGAACTCTTGACATATCCAAATCATTATGATCAAATCATGTTTGCATCTGTAAAACAAGCTTGGGAACTTGGTGCAGCTGCAGTTGGTGCAACAATTTATTTTGGATCAGAAAAATCAAACCGACAAATAATCGAAGTAAGTAAAGCATTTCATGAAGCACACAATCTTGGTATGGCAACAGTTCTCTGGTGTTACCTTCGAAATAGTGTGTATAACGTAGAAGATAGGAATTATCATTCATCCGCTGACTTAACCGGGCAAGCAAATCATCTTGGGGCTACTATTGAAGCAGATATCGTTAAACAGAAACAGCCAACTATTAACGGTGGTTATGACGTGATAAATAAACAAGAAAAATATGGAAAATATGATCATCGAGCTTATACTGAACTCTCCTCAGAGCATCCTATCGACCTTACTCGTTATCAAATCCTTAATAGTTATAATGGTCGTGCAGGCTTAATCAATTCAGGTGGCGCCTCAGGAGAAAACGATTTCCAACAAGCAGTTCGAACCGCAGTAATCAATAAACGAGCTGGTGGAACAGGACTGATTTCTGGAAGAAAAGCGTTCCAACGACCAATGAAAGAAGGAATCAAATTACTTAATGCCATTCAAAATGTGTATTTATGTGATGATGTAACGATTGCATAATGAAAAGAAGTGACATTTCAAGATTCACTTTTTTCTTTCTTTTTATTATCTTATTTTTATGAGATTAAGAATATTTTTATTTTCTTCAAGGCATATGTTTATAATTATCTTTTTGATACCTATATTGGGATGGAAACATTACCTCCACATGATGACTAAAAGGTGTCGGTGATTATGCCAAAAATAACTGCACATGATTTAGCGAAAAAACAAAAAGAAATCTCCGTCGCAGAATTTTTCGAACGAAACAAACACATTCTTGGGTTTGGAAATCCAACTAGAGCTTTAGTTACTAGTGTTAAAGAAGCAGTTGATAATGCGCTTGATGCGTGTGAAGAAGTCAATATTCTTCCAACTATTCATGTATCTATATCCAATCATGAAGACGAAAATGAATGTATCATTTCAGTTGAGGATAATGGGCCAGGTATCGTAAAAAAACAAATCAAACATATTTTCGGACGATTACTGTATGGATCGCGGTTTCATGCCATCCGGCAAAGCCGAGGACAACAAGGAATCGGGATTTCAGCAGTAGTATTATATGGCCAACTAACCACCGGTAAACATGCAAAGGTTACTTCTAAAATCGCTGAAGATCGTCCTGCAGTTGTCATGGAATTAGCAATTAATACCAATCGGAATAGAGCTGAAGTAATCAGTCGGAATATTACTCATTGGGAAAAACCAAATGGTACTCGTATTGAAGTTCCGATTCAAGCAGATTATACTCGTGGGAAACGGTATATCTATGACTATTTACGGAATACATCAATTGTCAATCCTCATGCACACATTATTTTTACTGAGGCTGATGGTGCAACACATGAATTTGATCGAACAACAGATGTTCTTCCAAAGAAAAGTGAGGAGATCAAACCACACCCTTATGGTATTGAATTGGGAACATTAATCAAATTATCTAAAAATACGAAATCACGGAAATTATCCTCTTTTTTGAAAAACGAGTTTAGCAGTATGGGTACTCGTACCACAAAACTTGTTTGTGAAAAAGCGGAATTGGATCCAAATTTACAAGTGAGTAAATTATCTCGTAATCAATTTCGGCAGTTGCATAAAGCGTTTAAAAAAGTTAAAATCATGGCTCCACCCACCGATTGTTTATCTCCAATTGGAGAAACATTAATTCGGCGAAGTTTAAAACATGAAACACAAGAGATCTCCCCAGAGTTCATCATGACTGCAACTCGGCCTGCTTCAGCGTATGCTGGAAATCCTTTTCAAGTTGAAGTCGGACTTGTCTATGGTGGGAATCTTCCAAAGGATGAAACCGTTAGAATCATGCGATTTGCTAATCGAGTACCCTTACTTTATCAACAGGGCGGATGTGTGACCACTCAAGCGATTTCCTCTATTGATTGGCGAAGGTATGGATTAGATCAAAAATCTGGAAAAGGAGTTCCACGTGGTCCAGCAATCATTCTTGTGCATGTTGCTAGTACTCAAATCCCATTTACTTCTGAGAGCAAGGAAGCAGTGGCTGATGTTGAGGAAATTGAAAATGAAATAAAACTGGCACTGAGAAGTTGCGCTCGGAATGTACAACGTCATATTCGAAAAAAAGTACGGCGCAAGAAAACCCGTGATAAATTCTTATTGATCAGTAAAATTCTTCCTGAGATTGCAAAAAAATCATCATCAATGATAAACAAGCCATTACCACCACTTGATTCGGTGATCACTAAGATTATGGATGTGGTGTGGATTGAGGATCTCGTTGAATATCAGAAATTAAAGAAACCAATAATTCAACAAACGACATTGCTTCAACATGATCCAGATCATCCAGTTGAAACAGTGCTTACGAAAAGTTCAATAAAAGTGGTTAATTATAAACAGAAACCTCAGAAATTTTCGTTATATGCAGTAATTCCAGAAGATGCTATTATTCAACAAGTTACGCCTAAACCCGTGAAGAAAACGAATCAGTACATTAAATGGAACCTGGATGCAATTCCTCCAGCATCAAAAGTCGATGTGATGTTTGAATTAGCTGGTCTTGAAAAAGGAGATTTTGATGAAAATGATTTGTATATTAAAAATATTAATCCAGGGTATGTGATTGGTGCTGATAAATGGGAGGGTGATTAAAAAATGAAGAAGAAAGATTATGCACCAGTTATTAAAAAAATCGATGAGATTGCAGCAAAAATCTATGATGATTTCGATCATCAACAAATCCCATCATTACAACTTCCCACTAGGTCTAAATCAAATATTTTGTTTGATGAACGATTAAACGTATGGAAATATGGAAAAAATCGGATTCAACGAAGTGCTAAATCACTCGATGGCGCGTATATGTTACTTCGCACTATGTACATGGTTGATTTCATCAAAGAAATGATAAAGATCAAAAAATCTTCAACCTTAAGAGAGATGTATTATATTTCTGAAGGATGGGATCTAGCTAAGTTTCATTCACAAAATGAATCAAATTTGTTAGCTGAGGATCTAGAGGTTGTTACTAGTCTTTTACGAGAAGATTTTAAGTTACGCCCTGAAGAAGATGGTGCCCGGGTCATTGGCAATATTTCCATTGAAGAGTACACCCGGAATAATACAAAGCAGACCATTCATTGTCAGGATGATGTTGGTGATTCAGGATATTCAATTCCTTACAATGTAGAACCTGAAAAGATCACTTTTAAAAATGTTGATGTTGATTTTATCATTGCTATTGAAACTGGTGGTATGTTCGATCGGTTAGTTGAAAATCATTTTGATGAGGATTACAATGCGTTACTCGTGCATTTAAAAGGACAACCTGCACGATCAACTCGGCGGTTCATTCAACGATTGAACAGCGAACATAAAGTTCCCGTGGTGGTGTTTACTGATTGCGATCCGTGGAGTTTTCGAATTTTTGCTAGTGTAGCCTATGGAGCTATTAAAACAGCACATATCTCTGAGTATCTAGCTACACCTTCTGCTTCTTATCTTGGTGTGACTCCTTCCGATATTGAAAATTATGATTTACCGACGGATGATTTAACAAAAGAAGATATCAAATCATTGAAAAGTGAGTTATCCGATCCACGATTTCAAGATACCTTTTGGAAACATGAGATTAAACTGCAATTAAAGAATGGAAAGAAATCAGAACAGCAGGCTCTTGCAAAATATGGTCTGGATTACGTAACTGACACCTATTTACCAGAAAAACTTGGTCAACTTGGAATGATATCTAAAAAATAGTTGGAAAATTATTCTCTTTCGTTCTTTTCATTTTCGTTTTTATCATTTGATTCCTCAGGCCATAACGATTCAGAAGGAATCATTTGATTACGAATACGAAGAAGGGTGTTATTATCGATTTGAACGTAGGTTTTACTAAAAATACCACCTTTTTTATTTTTTGGAAAGGTGTACTCATAGACTTTTTTTCCATCCAAATATTCAACAGATTGATCAGTTGAAGTGAATTCTTGAATGTCCTGTTTCGTAAAAAGAGATGGAGAAATATACATCAAAATATCAATGATAATGAACACGCCAAACAAACCAGAAATCACAATTAACCATGAACTTAATGATAATCCCGCCCAATCAGGCTCAAGTTCAAGAAGAGATACACCACTGAGAACAATGACAATCCACATGAGTAGTACTATTGAGATAATTAAAAATAGTTTAGGCAGAATGAGTAAGAGATTGATAGGTTTTTTTTGAGATGAAGGTGACTCATTCATAGTTATCAGCATCACATGTTGTATTGTTTTAAGATGCTTTTAATGTTTCTATACATTTATCCATCAGCTTTCTTAGTATTTTAAAATCAAAAAGCAAATTTGAGTTTGTGGATAACAGCAGTTTCTATTACGATTTGAAGTAATTCAAATCAAGTCTGTTCCAGTCATCAAAATCGTTTTTCCCACGGCTACCATCAGAATAATCCACCATTCGATACATGTACCCATAGTTCATAACGCTCTTATATGGTAGCCATTTCCACCAGTTTAATTGCCAGGGATACTTTCCTTCTTGATCGTCACAACCTGGCGTGTTTCCGTGATAAATCCCAAGCGTGTGACCACATTCATGCATATACGCACTGGCATAAACAACATCTCTATCACTCCAAGGAAATATCATTTTTTTCTCCATACCGGTACTTGATATTTGATAGGAATTTCGGCGGAAAACATATCCTGCTGCACCTTGAGCTTTATAAACAACTAGACCATAATGAAAGATATCTTTTCGCCAATTATTTTTATCATTATGTAAAAAATAATCCTGATAATATCCTTGAAGTTCTTGATAGGTACTCTCTTCATCAAAGGGAATAACATCACTTCCACCCATGCATCCATCATCAAGATGATACACTACGTTTTGACGATCATAAGCAGTTCGTAACAATTCTTTTGATCCCTCTGGAAGATTACTTTCTTCACCACTTGGACTATCGGCCATATGATCTAATTCAACAAATAAATCCTTTCGAAAAGGATCTGAGCCCCACTGCCAAGTCAGATACTCTTCATAGTTAGATAATCCATCATTATCAGGATCTAAATTATGATGGTCATTCCATTCAAATGGATGATATATCCACTCATGACGATAACTTTCCGAATTCCAATCATAATAATCATTGTGACCCCAAAAATATTCCCAGGACAATGGGATACCATCATTATCATCATCTCGATCTGAATCATCGACTTCGGGATCCGTACCAAACTCATTAACCTCAACCCAATAAGGAACACCATCACCATCAGGATCACTCTGGGAAATACTAAACCATAATTCAACATCCCTATCTCGCTCATAAACACTCCCATCGTCACAACCATTTAATCGTCCGTATCCACTGGGATCTAAACTAATTGGCTGATCTATACTGATACAATCATCGCCCCACCAAACACCGTATTTAATACTGTATGTTAGTTCAACATCATATGCATCTTTAAAAAGAGAAGCATCGCCACTGATATCACATATCTTATCAACACCTAACTCCCAATCCCACACTTGAATTTTAATATCAACTAGTTCCTCATCATCTGGAACATCTGTAGTAGCATCCCAATCAGGCTGATAAATGTATTTCATGTTTCTCCAAACGGGACTTTCATGCAACTCATCATTAATCCAAACTTTCACATAAAAATCAGGTTTGGTGTATTTGTCAATGTATTCCTTTACATTTAATTGGTTATCATTCTTTCCAAGAGAACGGATTTTTTCTAATGTAAAGGTAACTT
>CAYPUK010000141.1:0-1968 GCA_964414035.1 uncultured Thermoplasmatales archaeon
GAGCAAATTCCCATAGTTCGCTATGAGGATTCCTTTTACCTTTTACCAGAAATAAATGGCAAATAATATAAAGCATTGTTAACTTTCAAAGGTAAAAATCTGATTTATGATTATCTTGGAGGAAAAGATATGGCAGATGAAAAGAAGACATCAATGAATTTAGACGAAAATGTAGCAAGTGCTTTGTGTTATGTATTGACCTGGGTTACTGGAATTGTATTTTTTGTTTTAGAAAAAGAAAACAAGACCGTGAAATTCCATGCGATGCAGTCAATAATTACCTTTTTACCGCTTACCATACTTGGCTATATTTTCCAGGGAATATTAGGAGTTTCATACTCGACAAATACTATTTATGGCTATTCTTATGGCGTACCAACATTAAGTCCGTTTTATTACGTTGGTATCTTGATTTATCTGGTGGTATTTGTCCTTTGGTTACTTCTTATGTTCAAGGCATATAAGGGAGAAAAATTCAAACTTCCAATTGTTGGAGATATCGCAGAAAATCAAGTTAAATAATCCAACTTTTTTCTTCTTTTTTTTATTTGATGAGAAAAACTTTTTTCTAATATTTTTTAACATTCTTTTATTTATGCATTCTTAATTACAGATTTGAACTATGCAATCTAAATTAGCTTTGAAAATTGCTTATGATGGAACTCGTTTTCATGGGTATGCCCGGCAACCAACAGTTCCAACAGTAGAGGAAAGCATAATAAATGTACTTCTAAACAAAAACATTATTTCCGATGTGAAAAAAGCTGAAATTCGATGTGGTAGTAGAACGGATAAACAAGTTTCAGCGTTGACCAATGTGATGACCTTTTATTCAAATTTATCTGCTGAAGGTGTGTTGTTTTCATTGTCTGATGAGTTTGACTCGATCTTTCCATATGGTATTACCGAGGTAGATAATGACTTTAATCCAAGGTATGCGGTTAGTAGATCATATCATTATTTACTTCCAAAAAGAAAATTTCCAATAGATACACTACAAGAAGCATTATCTTTGTTTGTGGGAAAACATGATTTTTCAAATTTTGCCCGTATCGAATCTCATCGAAATCCAGTGAGAGTCATTGATCGTATTCAGGTGAATGAAACTAATGACGTTGCAACTGTAAAGATTACTGCGCAAACATTTTTGTGGAATCAAATCCGGCGTATCATTGAAGCCTCAATAAAATATTGTAAAGGAAAAGTTACCTTAGATCAAATTCAGAACGCACTTGATCATCCTGAAGAATCTGTTGATTTTAACATGGCTTCAGCAATACCATTGATACTAACAGACATCGAATATCCTAATGTATCCTTTTTTGAACCAGAGGAGTTGAAACGACGTCGAACTCTTGTCGAATCAACGGTTAAACAATATCTTACAAATCTCGCTTTTTAAATAGAAGAATTGAAAGGGTTAAGAACACGATTAACCAGATTAGAAGAACAAATGTTAGTATTGGTGTCGAATAAAAATCCGGATAGGAACCGATAAACTGCTGCCCCATACCAGAAACTGATTCGATATTGATAGAAACAAGTCCATTGTATGAAGATAATGGGTTAATCATTTCTATAGCATAATACCAGTCTGGAATATTTCCTGTAGCAATTGAACCAATATCCACAATCATACTTGCCACTCCTAATGTGATCACACTCCATATCATGGTAAAAAAGAACCATAAGAACACAGCCATTCCCATAGATGTAGATCTTCTTTTGAAAAAGGATGACGCGAATAATCCTAAACTAATAAAAACGGTGCCCAGTAAGATTGATGCTACTAAGAAAAAGAGGTATTCTCCAATGTTAATTTCACCGACATTTAGTCCAATGATAATGCCTGCTATGCCAAATCCAGCGATAATTGAAACGGCTAGAACAGTACTTAATCCTACAAATTTCCCTAAAATGATCTCAAATCGTTTCACTGGAAGTGAAAGAAACGCGCTCATTGATCCT
>CAYPUK010000142.1:0-3912 GCA_964414035.1 uncultured Thermoplasmatales archaeon
ATACGCAATCTCAGAAGTGTAACTATAACTTGGACTGATATCGAAAAGATACTCCGCAATCTTCTTTCGGACATTACTCCTTCGAAGCGCCCGAACAACAAGTGGGCGTTTTACATCTGCTGAAACGTTTTCATTATCCGGCTCGTGCATCCCAAACCCTCACCGCTTTAGTAATGTATGAAACTACTATTATTTATACTAAATCCCCACTTGAATAAGCATCAACATATACACCTGCATATGTACCTGCATAATATTAGTTTAGTTGCACTATTGCCTGCATAATTAATTACATATACGTTTGGATTTTGTTTATATCTTGAGCCTCTGTTTTTGTTTCAAAGAATGATAAAAAAAGTTTAGAAAATAATACGGAAATCATTCCTGATAGAAAGATAAGATCTAATCCTGAGGCACCACCAATAATAGCATGCATTGAAGAAGAAAGAGGATAGGATAATAATTCAGGGAAATGAGATAGGTCTGCACCAAGAATGACACCAAACACTCCAAGGGTAAATGCGTACAAACAAGTGTTATCCTTTAATTTTTCTTTGTTTAACACTGCTATCATCGCAGCCATGAATGGTGGAAACAACCAGAGTGGGAAGGGGGCAACGATTCCTTTTTCAAGGACTGGCGTGGTCATAAGATAGGCCATAATACAAACGGGAATTAGACTGAGAAAAAGAAACGACCAGTTAATTTGATTTGATCTAATCAATAAGCTGATGCTGATAAGAATGGGGAACACCAGACCAATGGGATGAATGCTAATCTGCCAGGATCCGATGGTAAAAAGTTGAATATGATTTGATGCGGGTAATATCAAATTTGGAAAGAAGGTAGCAAATATTGAAAAAAAAGAAAGAACTATTCCTTTTTTAACCGAAATGAACAAAGCTGAATACACATACATTGAAATTAGATATAAGATATAAAAGAAAAGTACGGGTAAGAGTATGATGCCGATGACAAGTATGATCATACTTATTTCATTCATCTTTTTCACCTTTTCTGATTGATTTTAATTTTGTATTATCTTAATTCTATAGATCTAATTATCTGAATGGTTTGCTGCCACCATAAACAAGAGATCTTTGAAAGCGGGGTGTCAGGAATCAGGGTGATTACTTTTCCAAAAATGTGAGATTGCGTTGTATGTTTTGAAACAATAGATTGCGTGGGTTGTGAACAAATGGTGTAGGTTCCTTTTGTATGTTCAATGCATAATGGTTCGGTTTCATTCATTGAAAACGATGGATGAGATTGCTTTTGAATAACAGCAGTACCATGAACTAGTTGTGATGAACTATCTTTTATTTGATCTGATGATAGTAAAATATAATCTGATGGATGGTTGAACGAATCGATGAATGTAGATAGACCCAAAAATGAAATCATCATGCTATTTACTAGTATGCTTAATAGTAAAAGCAAGCAAAGAACAGTGATATGAGGATGTTTAGATATCTCGTTTGTTATCTGGATTATCTTTCTTTTTCTTCCTTCCATCGTGATACTTTTTGTCACATTAGGTCTTTTTAACTCTTGCCGAAAAAATAATCAAACTGACAAAATGACACAATAAAGAAAAAAACAAAAAAACTTGAAAAATGAACACAAAAAAATAATTATAAAACATATGTTTTCTCCTAGAAAACCAAAAGAAAAACACTAATTGTGTAAACAATTACACAAAAACAATACACATACGAAAAATACCACCATTACCAGATAAATCACCTACATATACACCCGAAAAAACACCTGCACAATCACCTACACAATTAACTACATAATCAAAAATACCAACTAAAAACACTACCCTACGGAAGAAAACGCTGCCTATTCTGCTCAAACATCGTGGTCACCATATCCCCATCAACCTCTTTCATCTCACCATTCTCATATTGCACCACCAACCAATTACTCGGATGAGGATACGTATTAACAACCCGAGCCTTACGCAACGGATCATCAGGATTCACCGGATCCTTCACAAAAACCTCAACACCACGCTTAATACCTCTAGACTTTAGCATCTTAGACCACCTCAACATTAAGAATAAATAACTGTATTTAAATACATCCATCATAATAACAAAAAAATACAAAAAGAGGTATGGTGGGAAAACCCATGAAAAAAAATCTATTAATATACATACTGACTATAGGACTAATCTTAATTACTCAAATCCCCATGGTCTCAGCATCAGACTTTGAAATAATAAACACAGATTACACCGTCGACGAAGCAAGAAGCAATGAAAATACTCAATACTACACCATTTTTGTAACCATTAAAAACACGAAAACAACTCCTTTTGAAAACCTTACAGTTGAAATTCTTGATGAATATGATATTCCAACGCAAACAACCTATAGTTTTCAACCACAAGAAACAAAAACTTTTACCTTTGAAGACATGCCATTTGCGGGAGGAACCATTCATCAAGTCACAGTAACCTATGAACCAGAAAATACAAGCAGAAGAACATCATCAAATACAGGATCAACTACATTCAACATTACGTATAATCCAGAAATAACTACAGATACACCATTTATCCATCCACTGCTTACCGTATGTACCATTCTCCTTATCACAATTATAATAAAAAAGAAAAAACAAAAACAAGCAAAATAAGAAAAGATGTGAAAAATCATATACAATTAATGCATCATAACTTATTCAACCTGTTCATACGCAGTGATTTTAACATGATCTATCGCCCTAACCATTGAACCACCATAAGTAACAGTATTAAGACTATTTTCTGTATACTCACTTGGTAGATTTATTGTATAATCTTCTTCAGAAAAAACCTCTCTACCACTTTCATCATAAAACCTAACATCGACGACAACGGTAACAGATTTTTTCAAAGGGTTGTGCAGTTTATATTTTAATTCAATTGATCGTACACCTTTAGATTGTTCATCATCCTTAATAAATTCAAGATTTGCTGCATCAAGTTCAACAATATCTGATTCAAAGTCAATATTTTCAAATGTTTTTTCAGTAGTAGTTGCTTGTTCTTCACAACCAGAAAGACTGACCAAAAGGAAGATAGCAAAAATTCCTAACAATACTTTTTGTACATCCATAATTCCTCAACCAATAGATGTAACCAAATACTAATATTTAAAAATTGTAGTATGCATCAAAATAGGCCAATAAAAAAACATCTTTTTTATCCGCGAGAAAACATTTATCTATTCCTACCGGCATCTACACACCCTCAAACGATTTTTCAAGATATCTTTGGAGGAAATAAATGATTGAAAACAACCAAGTGATAAAAGAAGTACTGAACACCATTATCAATATCTCTGGCAGAAAAACAACCCAAAGTCATGCAATCTACCTTCTTGAATCGACTCTTAAAAACCTAAAAGAAAAATACACATTTTTAAATAATATTGCCGTTCAAGATACAACCTACCTTGAAGAAGGTGATCCAATTTCAATAATGGGAGAAGTAAATAAGATAACATCAAAAGAAATAGGACCTGCGGTCAAAGATCTTATCACAACATTAAATCGGTCACTTGGAGATGATGCGGGACATTTCTTTCTCAAAGAACTTTCTCATAAACTCAATGATGAATCAGTAGATGCCTTGAAAAACATGGGAGTTGATTTAGACATCATGCATCTAGAACAACAGATAACCAAAATGGAAAAAAACATTTTCAAATGAAAAATTTTAAAATAAAAATAAAAACATAAAACTAAATACATTCAAATAATATTTTTCCTTCATATGATGAATATACCCTCCCGTATCTAACTGAATACTACCTTAGGTATTCAACCCCATCATTACCCTAAGACTCAAATGAATAGGCACCTACACATACACCTGCATATTCACATGCAAATAAACTATATAAAAACGAACGAGA
>CAYPUK010000143.1:0-3707 GCA_964414035.1 uncultured Thermoplasmatales archaeon
TGCAGTTACTCGAGTGAACGCATTATTTTTAGCTAGTCAATTACAAGAGAATATTTATACGATTCCTCATTCAGTGCAAGAAGCTGTTCAATCAAATCAACAGATCGTAGTGATGGGTGGAACAACACCAGGTCATAGTACTGATTTTGTAGGAGCTGAATTGGCTAGTGAGCTGAACGCTGATTTATTTATGATTGCTACTAACGTTGATGGCGTTTATGACAAGGATCCAAGAAAATTTGATGATGCAACATTGCTTTCTTTAATTTCAGCTCAAGAACTCCTGAAAAAATATGGAAGTGCTTGGAATGCAGCTGGAAGTAATATGGTAGTTGATGGTCCAGCGTTACAAAAAATTCATGATGAACATATCAATACCGTAGTGATTAATGGAAGTAATATTGATACTATTCAAAAAGTGTTAGATGGGCAATCATTTCATGGAACAACGATAACCGTCTAAAAAAAACACATATTTTCTTTCTTACGAGTTATTGATAAATAAAAAAATAAAAAAAATTTGCGGATTCTATTTTACTAGAATCCCTTGGCATTTTTATGTATGTATCTATCGAACAAAGTCGATATTGTACTTTGAGCTAGAAACTGTTTTTTTGATTGGTGCTTCAGTTGCAGGTTGTGCTTGTCTATTTGGGCCAAGTAAGTTTGGTGATTGCACACCAGTCATAATAGCCATCACTCTGCATTTACCTTCGAATTCTGGAAGAACTCGTGCGCCAAGAATAACATTGGAATAGCAATCCAAATCTTCAGTTAAGGATTTAGCTACATCCTGTACATATTTCAAACTCATATCAGGTCCTCCGGTAATATGAACAAGTGCGCCATCCGCACCAGTATAATCAACATTGAGTAATGGATGATTCAATGCTTCTGAAACGATCTTTTCAACGCCCGCATCTTCATCAGCTTCACCCCAAAGCATAACAGAAAGACCACCTTGATTCATGATTGCTTTCATATCTGCATAATCCAAGTTAATTAATGATGGAACGGTAATGGTTTCAGAAAGACCCTTCACGGTTTCAGCGATCATTTGGTCCATAACTGAGAATGCTTGATTAATAGGAAGATTTGGCACAAATTCTAACAATCTATTGTTATCAAGTACAACCGTACTATCAGCTTTGGTACGTAATCGATCTAATCCTTCATCAGCTTTAATCAATCGAGCACGTTCAACGTTGAATGGCGTGGATATCATACAGGTAACCACTGCATTGTGTTTTTTGGCAATTTCTGCCACAACTGGTGCAGTTCCTGTTCCTGTTCCTCCACCCATACCAGCAGTGATAAAAACAAGGTCTGAATCTTTAATTAATTCTTCAATTTCATGAGCTGATTCCCGAGCTCCTCGCTCAGCGACCTCTGGAAATCCTCCAGCTCCAAGACCACGAGTGAGTGTGTGCCCAATCAATATTTTATGATCAGCTTCCACTAGGTCAAGAGCTTGTTTATCGGTGTTGATGGCAATTGTTGTTGCTCCTTTAACACCAAGTTTATTTAATCGGGTTATTGTATTTCCACCAGCACCACCACAGCCGACGATTGTGATTCGAGGGGTGCCAAACATATCATCATTAAGTTTTAATCGATCTTCTTCTTCCTTTTTATTTTCAATTGCAGTTTCTACAAAAGCTTTCATTCCACTATTTTTCGCCATTCAATTCCTCCTTGTCTGGTAGTTTGAAGGACGCCAATTTTTGTATATTGACGTCCTTCCAAAGGGTGCATCCCATCCCTTTCCTCAAAGGATATATGTTGTAAGTTTTATTTTTTCATGTAAGGCTCAATTGATTCGACAGCCATTTCCAATTCTTGCACTTTTTTCATCTTGTTTGCTTTATCGATGACCTGTTGTGCATAATCTTTGATGAAGTCGTTGACTGCATGTCGAATGACTTCTGACCGTGAGGAAAATTCGCCCGCTCTAATGAAAAGATCTATAGAATGAAGATCTGTTTGGGGAAGTCGGACGGTTATTCTCTGGGTTTCCATATTGCTCCTCACACTTGGTGTCATGATGATGTCTTGGTGACACTAAAAAGACATCAATGTTATGTCTTTGAAGCGTCTAACAAATGACATTAGACATCATTTGTCTGACAGCCAATTTCTGAATGAGGGAGTTAGTTTATATAATTTTCGTTATGAGTAACTTTCAATAAAAAAAGAATTTAAGAACTGACGATACTAGAAAAGGCGACAGTTCCAGATATCTTTTCAATCCTAACTTTTACAGCAGATCCCTTGACTGCTCCGGGAACATAAATGATGTATTTGTCGATATATGCCACACCATCACCTTTTTTACCAATATCTTTGATGGTCACATCATATGTGTTACCCTCTTCCAATTTTACACTTTGTTGTTTGCTGACATTTATTTTTTGTGATTTTAACGGATGAATTGCTCCACAAGCATCACAACGAACCATCGTAGTACGCCCTTTTTTCACCAAATGTGTATCAGGTCTTCCACACTCAGAACAGATAACATATATGTTAATATAATCCTTAATTTTATTTTGAACTGTATTAGCTGGTATCTTGCCTTGGAAGACAACTCGTCCGCCTTCTCGTTCACCAGCAGTTCCAAGACCGCCGAGTAAATATTTCAAGATTTGATCGGGATCCCTGTTGACTGCATCTGAAATCTTATCAAAATTCCTAATCACCGTTGTATTACCCTCATAAAAAATTTCAGCTTCAGGAAGTTTAAACCGATCTTCTGAAACACGACTGGTTTCAATTGATTCTTTTGCTTTCTTCAACAAATCTTGATAATCAAACGAGGTCATACAATCACCCGCAAATACGTTTCCTCTGTATAAATGTTTACCTAGAACACCCTTTTTTGCAGTAAGATTTGTTGCTATGAAAAAACAAGATATTCAATAAGTGGTAAAATACTGGAAAATGAGGTTTAATGAAAAAAAATAAAAAATGTTGTTTTTTTGGTTTTTTTTTAAAATCTAATAATATTTGAATTGATCTTTTCTCCATAAACCATTAATCCATTTTTCATTGCTTCTTCAGCTCGTTTTTCATTCCGAGTAAACACCGTAGTGTTACCCTGATTCCAATGCCAAATAAATTCTTCCATCTTTCTCCCCCATTGGAGTTTGAAAACCAAAAGGTCATTATTACATAAATAGATTTTGTTTTATGTAACATTAAAATAGGGGAAGACATCTTCCCTTGTTCTGTTAAAAGAATGTAAATCAAACTGGATTTCTTAGGGATTTAGGACAATAACATATTAATATAGAGTCCCGTATCTTGGAATCCCATTAAATTTAATACGGAAATAACAAGAAAGCCTGCATAGGAGGCACTAAAATGGTAGAATTTAAAGTAGTAGTAAACGACGTGAAAGACGGCAAATCACATCAAGTTCAAATATCTGGCCATCATGCAAATTCGCTTATTGGAAAAAAGATTGGAGATGAAGTTGATGGAATTTTTATCTCTCTTCCAGGGTATAAACTAAAGATTACTGGTGGAACTGATAAAAATGGATTTCCAATGAGAAATGATTTATCTGGATCTGGCCGAAGAAGATTGCTGTTAAGTGAAAGTCAAGGGTTTCATCCAAAAGAAAAAGGTCTTCGCCATAAAAAATCAATTCGTGGGAATACCATCAATCAGGATCTTGTGCAAATCAATATGAAAGTTGAGAAGCA
>CAYPUK010000144.1:0-15316 GCA_964414035.1 uncultured Thermoplasmatales archaeon
AATGAAAAAAGGATTAACACGATGCAAAAAACGTTAGTAAAAAAATAAAGGTGATTCATCCCAGGTTGAGAAGAAAGATGAGAAGAAAAGTCTGGGAGAACTCCTCACTTTCTGCGGTTGAGATGGGATGGTAATGCACTCCTTAAAAAACTACCAGCCCAGACTTTTTCATTACTTCTACTACTAAGCATAATGTGGGTGTTTAAGTACCTTTTTCGCAGGTAGATATGTACATAATAGTGAATGCAAAAAACGTTTGATTTTTGAAGTAAAAACAGTTAAAATATTCCAGACCATCTCACTATCGAAAGATGAAATAAATGGCAAAACGTTTTATATAACAGTATTTTTTATCAAAAAAAATCATTACGGATACTTTTTTCGAATTTTTTATATGTAAATAGGTTTTTTCATTTTTTAAATTGGTGGTGAGGTAAAAAATGGTTTTAGATAATATTATAGAAGGTATAAACGCAGGTTTTTATGACGCTTTTGAAAGTATAGTAGCCGCCCTTCCAGGTATAATTGCAGCAATCATCATCCTAATCATTGGATACATCATTGGACGAATCGTGGGTGGAGGTGTGAAACGACTATTAGAAAAAGCAAAGGCAGATAAAAAAAAATTGAAAAAATACAATGATCAAACGCATGTTAGACTCCGTGGACATGACCTTTTCCAAACTGATGGGAGTGCTTGTCTCATTGTTCTTTTACGTCGTCTTTATTCTAGCAGCTGTTGATGTCTTACAAATTCAAATATTAAGCACTTTCGTCAATGCAGTTCTCTTATATCTTCCACACCTCATTGCAGGAATTCTCGTACTCATCATTGGTTTAATATCTGTGGAATGGATTGTCTCCTTCATCCAAAACACCATGAATCAATACAAGGTATCACTTGCAAACATCATCACCGTTTTTTTCAGATCAGTACTTACTTTTGTTGTCATCGTCATCTCTCTTGATCAATGGAAGATAGACACATCCATTATTTACACCTTCATTCAACCACTTGCTTGGGGTGTTGCCGCAGCAATCGCCGTCTCATTCGGCTGGGGATTAAAAGACTTAGTTGGTGACTGGGCAAAAAAACAATCCAAACAACTGATAAAAGAAAAATAAGAATTCCTCCAGAAAACTATCAATTTAAAGAGAATACCTCAATATTCTAAACGTATCTTTAGAATGGATGATAATACTGCTAAGTGTGCATCTAAAAAAATCCATTTTAATAAATAGGAGTAGGAAGAACATCTTTAGATGACCTCTCATTATCTGGATTTGAAAAAAGAAGAGTTATGCACACTTCTTACAATCATCTTAATTTAACGAAATTATTTATAATTTCACTAGATTTTACAGAAAATTATTAATATTAAGCGTTTATAATAAACATAAGTTTGAAATATACTGAATATGGAGGGAAATATTATTGTAAAAAATAATGAATTTAAAAAAAGAAAAATCAAAAGTAAACTCCATTACAAACCTTTTTACAAATGAAGGAAAAAAACTTCTTAATTATGTCCAAAAGATGGATAATACCGCGTATAAAGTTGTACTTATAACACTAATCATCGGACTTATCGGAGGCTTGATCATTGGATCTTTGAATTGTCCACTATCCACTAGATACCCTATGAATGATGGAGAATCTGGCGCAGAATCTGAGATGATGTTTGAAATTGATAGATTAACAGAAGTGATCAACGAAAAAACCGATGAGATAGATCTGTTGAATTCAGCAATTGGCCATCTTGAAGAAAGTGGCCATCTATCTATAGGGATAATTGATGTTGATTTTGAAAATGAAAAACTTACAATCCAAATCAAAAATAAATTACCCAATCAAGTTGAAATCAAATCCATCGGACTAATAGGAAATTATGCATATGCAGAAGATTGGTATGTTGATGTTAGTATGGATGCCACCGGCTTTGTACCTGCAGATGGTCAAGCCTCTTTTGTTCGGAACAAAAATGAAGCAAACAAACTAAGTTTAGACAGCAATTCCAACACAGTTGTTGGTGGATCAGATATACCTAGAGAAGATGATGTCTATACAATATCACTTGAGCAAAACGAACCATACATTGTTCGTGTTGAATGCGGAGATGGCACCTATTATTTTAGTAACTTTGAAACACGATAAGTAACCTACACATCCACACAATTAACTTATTAATAAAACAATTAATCATGTGTATTTAGAAAATGATTAATACTCGTTATCAAAAACACATTATCACCAACCGAGCACTTCGATACATTCTTCTTTTTTCAGGAGTTCTTTTTCTGTTTTTAGGAATCATAGGTGTGTTCATCCCCATTCTTCCCACCACGCCATTTTTACTGCTTTCTGCTGCATGCTTTGCACGAAGTTCCAAAAAATTTTATCATTGGCTTCTCACCAACAAATGGTTTGGATCATATATCAAAAATTATCATGAAGGAAAAGGCATAACATTACCCGCAAAAATCATTGTCATTAGCCTACTATGGATGACTATCCTTGGATCAATACTTTTGATTTCACCACATTTTTGGATAAAACTCATTCTTATCATCATAGCTGTTCTTGTAACGCTTCATATCATCTTAATTAAAACATACAAGAAATAATCAAAAAAACACAATTAGTTCCTGACTAGTTTAATCCATTTTCCTTCAATCGCATGCTCATAAATCTCTCGATTATGATCACCAATATAAATTGTATCCCCTTTTTTATGCTTAGTCTTCGTCGTCCAATTCGTAAATGATTTACAAACCACATATCGTTCAACACCAGGAATTGATTTAGGAAGATGACTGGCATCTGAATGTTTCAGTAATTCTTCCTGACGCTGCATTTTAAACTGTGAATAATTCCCTTTATACGATTTCAAAGAGCCTTCTTCCATGAAAAAAATGGTATCAGTTACCTTATCAAGAAAACGACGATCATGAGAAACAACTAGAACCGTTCCAGTATACGTTTTCATTGCTTTTTCAATCGCGCTTTTCGATTCCATATCCATATGATTCGTTGGTTCATCAAGCATCAAAAAATTATACGATTTAGTAAGCAATCGAAGAATAGCCAATCGTGCTCTTTCTCCACCAGATAGTTTTCCAACCTTTCCATACATCATATCCTTTGTAAAATCAAATTGACCAAGCAACGCTTTAGCATCATTTTCCGAAACATGTTGCTGATCTCTTCGAACTTCCTCAATAAGCGTATTTTCTGGTTTTAACGATAAATGACCTTGATCAAAATACCCCCATTTCACTCCCGAACTTAAATGAATTGAGCCATGATCAACTGGTATTTCACCAGTCAACATTTTTAAAAACGTGGTCTTTCCACATCCATTCGGTCCAACGAGCCCAATCTTTTGACCAGCAAAAATCTCAAACTGTTCATCATCTAAAATAAGCGTATCATCAAATCGTTTTGAAAGATTCTTTCCATCAGCAACATTCTTTCCTGATTTAAACACTGATTTAAAATGAAATTTAAGAAAAAACGATTTCAATACTTCATCTTCACCGAAATCTTCTTTTTCCAACCGTTTCACTTTACTAGCGATTTGACGGTCAAATCGATTACGGCGACTCATCTTTTCAATAACCTTTTTTTGCCGTTTTAACTCAGCTCTTTTCTTTTTCAAAGCCTGCTTTTTAATATGATTCCTCATCTCTTTTTGTTCTTCATACTCCTCAAACGTTGCATCATAAGTGACAATATTTCTTCCTTCAAACTCAAACACTCGATCTACTAGATCATCAAGTAAATACCGATCATGAGAAATGATTAACACTGCGTTTGGAAAATCCGCGATTTGTTCCTCAAGCCACTCAATCGTAGGAATATCAAGATGATTCGTTGGTTCATCAAGAAGCAACACATCACAATCCTTTGATTGAGCAAAAATACTAGCAAGTGCAACTTTTTGCCGTTCACCACCAGATAACTGTTTTGTTTTCGTTTCCTTTGAAATATTGCCCATATACAATTTTTCTAAGATCTCAACAGCTGCATCCCAGCGATTACCACTAGTAAGTTTATTCGCTGAACTTTTCAATTTTTGTAATCGATCAATAACATCCTCATACTCTGGAGAACTATAAATAGAAGGATCTTCCAAACGTGATTCCAACAGTTTTATCTCCCGTTGAATTGATGTTGGTTGTGTGGTTCGAAGAAAAAAATCATACACCGTGGTATCTTCTTGAGAGATTGCCACTTGATCCAAATATCTCATATTCAAATCTTCTTGAATGTTTACATGACCAAAACCAGGTTTCAACCAGCCTAATAAAATCTTAAACAAGGTAGTTTTTCCGCATCCATTCGGACCTAATATTCCTACACAATCAGACTGATTAATATCAAACGAAACATTTTCAAATAAAATATCTCCACCAAAGGATTTAGCAATATCATTAGCTTTAATAACTACCGTCATCAGAAGGCCGTAATACAGTTCTTCTGTTTAGTACTTTAGCCTTAACCCTACCGGCTACTCCGAGGAGGAAACTAAATAAAATGAAGAAAAAAGGTATCTCTGAAATAACAATGATTATTCTTTAGTCTTCGCATAAACTTCCCTAAGTGGTACATAAAACACAAGCACTGCAATGAACAACCAAAGAAGTATTCCCGGAAGAATCGGCGGATACTGAAACACCGTAAGATTCAATCCAGCAATAATAATAAATGCTACGATCACACCAGTTAATGCTTCACCAGCGATAAGACCTGCGGTAAACAACAAACCAGTTCGAACCACTTTTTCCTTTGGTTTTACTTCAGTTTGTTTAATCGCTAGTTCCCATTCAGTTGCTTTTTCACCATCATCTGATCCAAACTTCTTCTCAATCTGTCTATTGGTAAGATGACGAATGATCCCACCACAAAAAATAGGAGTTGCAAGAGTAAATGGTAGATAAATACCAATTGCAACAGGTAGCACGGGTAAATCAATGAGAATTAATACAAATGCAAGGATTACACCAGCCATTACAAACGGCCATACCATCTCACCGCCAAGTACCCCTTTGATAATTCCACTCATCAAAAATGCTTGAGGAGCTGGAAGATTCGGACTACCAATTGTATATGCTTTATCTAGTGCTGAAACAACAAGAGCTAGCACTGGAGCTGCAGCCATAATCCCAATTAGCTCAGCGATCTGTTGCTTTGCAGGGGTTGCCCCAATCATTTGACCTGCGGTCATCGATTGTAAAACATCACCAGATATCGCAGCACAACAAGCAATCACTGCAGCAATAAGTAAAGCCACACCATATGCACTAATATCACCTGAAAGCCCAAACCCAAGAAGAATTAATGAAGTAATCAACAAAATTGAAACTGTGACTCCAGAAGTCGGATTATTACTAGATCCAACAAGCCCTGCCATATAACCAGCAATAGCACTAGCAATGAATGCAAAAAGAATAGCAAAAACGGCCATGATCCCAGATATGAACCATTCATTAGAAATCCATCC
The DNA here is from genome assembly GCA_964414035.1 of uncultured Thermoplasmatales archaeon. GTDB lineage: Archaea > Thermoplasmatota > E2 > DHVEG-1 > DHVEG-1 > EX4572-165. Next base: position 5,505 of record CAYPUK010000144.1, read on the forward strand.
ATACAACAAAAATACAGGAATGGTTAAAGCACCGATGGTTAGAAACACCCATTTGAAATTAAGATCTTGATCAGTTCTTTTCTTAGTATTTGCTTCTCCACTACTTTTTATTCCAATAATTGCCTCACGAATCCCATCAGCAAGATTATGACGAAGGGTAAAAATAGTCCACAATCCACCTACTACCATAGCACCAACACCAATATACCGAATGTAATTACCCCAGATCTGGTAAAATCCCCAGATGAACTTACCAACTTCCAAATTTCCGGCACCCATCACCATCGCATCAGCTATTTCAGCACCAGTAAGTGGAGTGGGGATACCTGTTGCAAGTGCGATTAATGGAGCAAGAATAGCCCAACCAATAAGACCACCAACAAAAACAAATGAAGCAATTTTTGGACCAATAATCCAACCAACACCAAGAAGTGCAGGTGAAGTAGCTAGACCACCATATAAGAATCCTTGATGTTCACCGCCACCAATGTTGAACTTCCCAATACTAATGATTCCTTGAATTTTTCCACCAATTGCTTGCATGCCAACTTGACCGAATTTCAATAATGCACCAAGAACACCACCTAGAAGTAGCCATACACCGCTTCCACCGGAATCATGTTTTTCTGATCCATCACCAACCGTGGTTGTTAACACTGCAGCAACTGCTACTCCTTCAGGAAAGGGAAGATCAGTTTTGATGATCAATGCTCTTCTTAATGATACCATCCAAAGGACACCAAGAATGCCGCCGAGCGCTGCAACAATAGTGGTTTCAACATATTGAATCTCAGTCCAGGTTCCTAAAAGAACCATGGCAGGTATCGTAAAAATAACGCCAGCAGCTAGAGCCGTTCCAGCAGCTGCTCCCATCATTCCAATGTTAATCTCTAAGATTGAACCTTTCAAAGGTCGAAGTAACGCAAATGCCATGACTGCTCCGGGTATTGCTGCTGAAACAGTCATTCCTGCATATAATCCAAAATACGCGTTTGCTGATCCAAGAACAATGGAGAGTAATGCTCCAACAAGGACTGCTTTAATAGTCAGTTCTGGAAGATCGGTTTTTGCTGGGATGAATGAATTAAAGTCTTCTCGAGAGGACATACCTATTCAAGCAGTATAATATAACACAATTTATATAAAATCATCGTGTCGGAATGTCACTAGAAGAAATCAAGATATCGTTTGAATTGAAACCATAAAAATATGACTATTTTTTGGATAAAAAGTTTATAAAATTACATTTACGCCGGAAAGTACGATTTTATGATTTTTCTTCCCATACTGTTTTATACTAGTTCAGTATAGCAGTGAATCATTAAAAAACCTAAAAAAGGTAAATATAATGTATCAAAAAGATAGAGGACGAGGCGGTTTTAACAGAGGACCTCGTGAAATGCACAAAGTAACTTGTGATGATTGTGGAAAGGAAACAGAAGTACCTTTCAAACCTGACGGTACTCGTCCAGTGTACTGCAGAGAATGCTTTCAAAAACACAAACCAAAGCGATTTTAGGAAAAAATAGTTGAGTTTTAACGATTTTAACCAAAAATCCTTTTTTCATTTTTTTTTATTTCTTTTTAGTTTAGAAAATACACATTCATCCAGACTTGAAGAGTTTTTCATTATTTGAAAAAACCTCCATGCTCACCAATTAATTTTATATAATCTGAAAGATATAACATATTATATTGATATGATATAGGGGAAAATAGTTATGAAAAAACAAATCATTTCACTTTTCATCGTACTCATTTTTATCGGAGCAAGTCTTCCGGCAACCACCGGCTTTTCAACATCAAATCAACAAACTAGAGAAACTGACCAAGACCAAACAATTTCAGACTTCTTTTTTGATACCTATGTAAAAACCTTAATGAGAATAGGACATAAACCATCCATTGCTGCAGCTATCATTCACGATGATGAAGTTGCCTGGTCAAAAGCATATGGATATTATGATCTTGAAAATCAAAAACAAGCAACAACTAATACCTTATACCTTCAAGCTTCTGTTTCAAAAACAGTTACCGCGACAGCACTCATGCAATTATATGATCAAGGACTTTTTGATCTGGATGATGATGTTAATGAATATCTTCCTTTTGAACTACGTAATCCAAATCATCCAGACACACCAATCACGATAAAAATGATTCTTTCACATCGATCAAGTCTAGCATACGACAATCTTTACTGGATTTGCTTATCATACTTACCTGGTGATCCAGATGTCGAAGGATTTCCAGATCCTTGGTTAGAAGAATACTTGGTCCCCGGTGGAAGTGCATATAGTTCTTCAACATGGTCCACGGCAAAACCAGGCGAAGAATATTATTATGCAAATATCGGCTTTTCAATCGTTGCATATCTAGTAGAAATCCTCTCAGGTCAAAACTTTAATGAATACTGTAAAGAACATATCTTTGAACCTTTAGAAATGCCTACCTCTGGATTCAGATTAAGCGATCATAATATTGATGACATCGCGGTACCATATGAATATAAAGACGATCATTATTTCAGACATCCACATTATGGAATTCATGTGCTCCACCCCTCAATTACCTTACGAACAACTGTTGAGGAATTCTCACATTTCATTATCGCTCATATGAACGGTGGCGTATGGAATAACGTTAGAATACTTGAAGAATCAACCGTTGAACTTATGCATACCGCTCATTTTTCACCAAAAGACAAATATAATTATGGTCTTGGCTGGACAATAACAAATAATCTCTTTGGAAAAGACGAATATGGTCATAGTGGCGGATACGTAGGCGTCCATGACCTCGTAACCATTATTCCAGATGATGATATCGCTGTAATCCTCTTTTCAAATGAACTTGACTCAGAACTCCTTGCAACACGGCTTGAACGAAAAGCATTCAATGCCATTAACGATGTATTATTCAGAAAAGCAAATAGAATCGCTTCATAAAACCTAAAAAATTTTTAAAACATTGGTTCATTCGGATTTTCTCATGGAATCAAAATTTATCATAGTAACATTTGGAACCTGGTTTCTTTTTATGGTTCTTGCCATAATAAACGCGATTATTCGCGAAGCAATGTACACCTCTTTTTTAGATGAATTACGAGCCCATCAACTAAGCACGTTTACATTAATGACTATCTTTTTTATTGGCACTCTCCTTATCTTACGGTTTAGTGGACTGAATCTTACCACTCAAGAAGCAATACTGATGGGAACCATTTGGGTGATCATGACCATTTGTTTTGAATTTTTAGCTGGTCATTATGCATTTGGAAATTCCTGGAACCATCTCATCGCAGACTACAACATTCTCAAAGGAAGAATTTGGATGTTCATTCCAATTACTACCTTTGTATCACCCTACCTTGCAAATAAAATAATACAAGCGATCTAAACCTCATTTATTCTTTTCAAACATCTTCCCATTTTTTCTTAATTATCGTTTTATTTTCATAGATAAGATGTAAAAAATCAATTTCAAGTTGAATCATATCAGAATCATTACTTTTCAACCATTCAGCAAGCCAAGCGAATCGAAGTGCCATCATACAATCAAATAAATAATGAAAACTAATTTGGGAAATACGGCCTGATTCTTTTATTTCTTTAATGAAAGATAACGCAAAATCATGAACCAAACTTGTTGGTTCTTCAATCCCTAAACAGCCCATGAGATTTGCCATATCATAAATTTCAATTTTTTCTCCTGTAAACTCCCAATCAATCACCGCTTTTACTGATCGCTTCCCCCAAATAATATTTAATGGATGATAATCACCATGACAAAAACAAGAAGGAATTTCTTCATAATGAACCAAGAAATCAGATGTTAAATAAGAAATGATAGACTCAAGTTTCTGATACTCTCTATTATCAAATCGTTTCATTTTATGAATCATAGCAACAACATATTTTTTCAGTGAAAAAAAAGGTAATGATATATCATTAGAAATATCTGAAGATTTCTTCCATAAATCTATTAAAAATTCAGCAAGAACCTTACCTCTCCATTCATCAAAAACATAAGCGGGTCTGTCCAAATCAATTCCGTTTATGAACCGTTGTAATTGCCAAAACCCCTGTTTCCTTTCGGTGATGAACTTATTGTTATTGTTTAACAAATATGGGTGTATTTCATCAATTCTTTGATATGACAAATAATCTAAGATTTGAGCAATGATTTGTTTATGTTGATAGTTGTTCCTTGAGATCTTTTCTAATACATATTTTTGGGTACGTTCATCTTCAACAACCATCCGATACATACTTCGCTGTGGGCTACCAGAAATATTTATTTCAGGATGAATTTGTTTAAATGAAAGGTTCCAAGAAGACAAAATTTCAGAAAATGGATAATGATGATTACTTAATACTGAGATGTTATCAGTCCAAGTCATTATTTCCTCGATAATACGTAACGGCTTTATCGGTTATCTTTTGAATATAATCTGATTTTTGTTTCGTATATTCTATTCGATCATGAGAATATCGTTTAGCAAGTGTTTTTTTCAATGTATCATATCGTTTTGCTTCCGCTGGAAAATTAATAAGGTAATCCCTAAAATAAAGTCTTTTCCAGAGTATTGAATCAGATTCCACCATATGAATATGATGAGATCTTACTCCTTTTGAATTTCGTTTGATAAACCAGGCATAATATGGAGGCTGATTTCCAATGGTTGGCCGCCATAAATATTCATACCCTTCCGATTCAAGAAGAGGAACAACTTGATTTTTTGTTTCTTCTAAACTAGATACTTCAACTAAGATATCAATAATTGGTTTTGCAGAAAGTCCCGGTACAGCAGTACTACCGAAATGTTCAATCCTTCCTAGAATATCATCCGCTAAAGTGTCTTGTAAAAATGCTTTTTCTTTTTCAAATAATCGAGGCCAACTGGGATTATAAGAGACAATCTCGATTTCCTCACGAACCAATTGTTGAATTTTTTGTTTTAGTATTTCATCCATCTATTTTTTCTCACCAACCTTTTTTGTTATTTTGTTGAATATAACCAATCAAGATATGCAGAGAACAAAGATACGGTACCTTTGATCTCCATGCCGTTTTCATCCAATAAAACATCTTTTTCTTTTTCAATTAATCGATAAAACAAGTCAATGTGATGTTGTTTGTAAAACTCAATTAAGCCCTCATAAAATTGAGTTGATTGTGGGCACAAGTAGATTCCGGATAGAATTGCTTCATCTTTTGTTAAGTTCATAAACAGTGGAAAGGTTCTACACACAAGAAATCGATGACCATAAATTCGACAGACATTCCCATTTAAAAAAGGACAGGGAGTTTTTAATGAGCATCGGGTGTTTTCAATATTTTTACTAATTTTTTTAGTGTATCTTTGTTTAAATTGTTCAGAACTGATTTTTATAAATGAAGCTACAAAAGCGATTTCTGTTTCATAAATAGGAAGATTTGAGAAATATCTGCAACACAATCCGCAATCCGTGCAAGAATAAAATTCATTTAGGATTTCATCGCCAACAAATAATTCATCAGTCTCATCAAATTCCAACATGGCCTACTCCGCAAATCATCTAATGAGAATTAATCATACCTTACACATATTAATGTAATTTTTCCCCGGGTAAAACTCACTTGATTTCGGGAAAAAACGTGTGATGTATTGATACATACCATGTTTTTAAATGTATTTTTCCAATTATAAAGGAGGCAGAGGAAGAAATGAAAGGGGGCAAATCAAAAATTTTTTACTTTCTCCCTCCGAACTATGTTCCTTCCTCCATTTCTACCTAGGGGGCCATAAATGTTGTAATTAAACGAAACACTTCAACTTCCCTAATTGACTCCCTCAATATATTAATGAAGTTTTATTATTTATAATTTTCCAATATAAGATCGTTTAATTGAAACAAAAATAATTTAATTTTCAATAAACATTATTTTATATCATTTCAAATATTTCAACCTAAAAGGAAATACGTTAATTAAGTTAAAGATGTGACAAAAGGAGTAAGATAGCGAAAAGTACAATTAACAACATTAATAAAAACCAATTTTATTTCCTTTTCTATACAATTGGATGGGTTCTAAAGGAAAAGAGCCATACTCTTAGATGAATTGAGGAACTATTCATAATGCTTGCAACTACCTCATTAGCTTGGATGTTATTATTCTTCTTTCAAATAGTTGTATCCCTCTTTCTTTTTTACACATATTATATTGAAAGAGACAAAAGAAAACTTATCTTTGGCATTGGTTTTCTTATCTCATCATTTACCCACATTTATCAAGCTACCTCGTTAAAATCACTAGCAGAGAATATATTAATTCTTCACAACATCTATTTTTGGTCCGTTTTTCCATTACTTTTTGCGATAGGAAGCGCAGTTCATGAAAGTCTTTTTCCATTCAAACTTAATCGCAGAATAGATATCCTCTATTTCTTATCACTTGCACTCAGTTTTTTAATAATCGTTGTTCTACCATTTCCCGCTGAAGAAGTTTATGTTTATGTTGTATCAATATTTGCATTTGAACTCATCTTTGTAACTTCTTATCTCATCCTAAAACATCGAAGACAAACAGATATCTTTTTCCTTCTGTCCGTCATCCTTCTAGGAATAGGTGGGATGAGTTTAAGCAGAGGAACCGATCAATCTTTTTCTCTTCTCTCCCTTTTCATCGGATTATTATTCATTGGATTTGCATTTCATACCCCAAAAGACGAATCCGACTTCAAATCAGGGATTTCACAATATTTCTCAATTAAAAAACAACTGAACAACACAAAAAAAGCATTATCCGAAACTGAAGAAAAATACCGACACATTGCAGAATCCACAACAGATCTCATCAGCTTAATCTCTTTTTCATTAAATCCCAAATACGTTTACATCAGTCCCTCCCACAAGCAAAATATGGGATATGAAAAAGAAGATATGCTTGGAAAAAATGCATTATCCTTTGTTCATCCCGAAGATAGAAAAAAACTTGTTTCAATTCTTAAAAAATACATTTTTTACAAAACCAAAACATTATCCAAAGATTCTAGAGAAAAATTAGAAGAGACACTTGAGTTTCGTGTTATCGATAAACAAGGAAAATGGCATTATTTGGAATCCAGAGCAAATGCTGCTGGAAACCAGATTCTGCTTATTTCACGAGATATAACAAAACGAAAGGAAACAGAACAAGAACTCCTGAAAACAAAAGCATTTTTAGAAGCATCAATCAACCAATCCTCTGCAGGAATGATCATTGCAGATGCACCGGATGTTAAAATACGCTATGCAAATCCTGCAGCACTTGGAATAAGAGGGGATGATGCGGAAAATCTCACTCAAATATCAGTTGAAAAACATGTAAAACAATGGCAAACATATTATCCGGATAAAACCCCATATAAACCAGAGAAACTGCCTCTTTCTCGAGCTATTCTTAAAGGTGAAATAGTTCGTGATGAGGAAGTCATCATTAGAAATAAAAACGGAACTGGAAGATATGTTCTTGCTAACGCAGCTCCGGTGAAAAATGAACAAAATGAAATCATTGCTGGAGTCGTAGTTTTCTCAGATATAAGTGAATTAAAAGAAGCTCAGTTAAAAGAAAGGAAACATCAAAGAGACCTCATCAAACTTAACAAAAACGCTCTTGAAATGCTGAACTTACCAACTATTGATGATCTGTATGATTACATAGGTAACACCCTTAATAGTATAATTGAAGATGCGGTAATCATCATCGGAGATTTTAATGAAAAACAAAATAAAGTAACTATTAAAAATCTATTTGGTATTGATCGTAAGAGATTGGAGCATTTGCTCTCCATTCTTAAAATAAATCCTATTGGAAAAACATATCCTCTTCGTGAAGATATCCGGCAGATATGCAAGGATCAAAAAATCGTTGAAATTAAAGGCGGCCTTTCAAAACTATCTAAAAACGAATATTCCTCGTTTGTAATAAAAAGAATTGAACGTTTTTTAAACCTTAAAAAGGTTTATACCATAGGTCTTAGGCAAGAACATCAATTATTTGCTTGGATCCACATCTTTAAATTTAATGAACCTAAGCTAAAAAAGAAGGGATTAGTTGATGCTTTCTTAAGTCAATCTTCTCTGATTTTACAACGAAAGTTTTACGAAGAAAAGAACAATAATTTAGCAAACATTGTCACTCAATCAGATGACGCCATCATTCAAACTAATTTATCATATCAAATTATCTATATAAATCCAAAAGCAGAAGAGTTATTCGGGTATCAAATCGATGAAGTCATCGGAGAAACACCAGAGATTTTTAATGCCGAAAAAACAGCACCTGAAATTCAAAATCAAATCTACCAAACTGTTTCGCAGGGAGGAACGTATTCTGGTGAATATTTAAACAAACGAAAAAATGGAAACACTTTCTGGTGTCAAATGAAAATCTCTCCGCTAACCGATAATCACGGAAACGTCTATGGATATATGAGTTCATCAAGAGATATTACAGAACGCAAAAAAGCAGAAAAAGAGCAAAGAAAACTTCATAAGAAATCATTATTTTTATCAAAGACAGCAAATGAACTGCAGCGTTTTTCAGTTGAAGAAGATATTTTTGATTATATTGGAACAAAAATAAGAGAACTTTCGGGTAACTGCCTTGTTGTCCTTTCATCACTTGATGAGAAAACTGATGAATTTAAGATAAAGAAATCATTTGGCAGTCCTAACGTCATGGAGATAATAAATCAATTTATTGGAGTTGATTTTTCTTCATTTTCATCCTTAAGCGGAAGTGATTTTGTTGAACATTATCTATACGCTGATAATCTTAAACAATTAACAGTTGAAGATTTTAAGGAAATGGTAGTACCTACTCTGCCAAAAGGATCTTTTGTTTTTGCAAAAAGAGTGTTCAATATTGATGAAATATACATTATGGGCTTAAAGGAAGATGAGGTTGTTCACGGTAGTGTTACCATCATTTCTTATAAGGATTCAGTTGTTGAAAACACCGATGTAATCGAAACATTTCTTAATCAAGCAGCAGTGGCCCTACAGCGAAACCGTGCAATGAAAAATCTCTCTGAAATGAATAAAGATTTAGAAGGAAAAGTCAAAGAACGAACTCTGGAAATACATCGATTACTCAAACAAAAAGATGAATTTGTTAATCAACTCGGTCATGATCTGAAGAATCCATTAGGACCATTAGTTAATCTGCTGCCACTTGTGGAAAAACATGTGGAACAGGCTAAATATAAAAAAATGTTACAAGTCGCACAGCGCAATGTTAATTATATGAAAAATCTCGTTCAAAAAACACTGGAATTAGCACGATTAAATTCACCAAATACCACACTCACCATGAAACCCATCAATTTGAAAAAACAAATTGATGATATAATAGAACGAAATGATCTCATGTTTAACGAAAAACATATCACTGTTTCTTCCACAATTTCTTCTCAGATCATCGTTTACGCGGATCAATTACGATTAGAAGAACTCTTTAACAACTTATTGAACAACGCAGTAAAATACAACAAAGAATATGGAAAGATTGAGATTAATGCATTCGAAAAGGATCATACGATTACCATTTCTATTGCCGATGATGGGATAGGAATGACTACTGAACAGCTGAATCATATTTTTGATGAATTCTATAAAGCTGATGAAAGCAGACATGATTTCGACAGTAGCGGGCTTGGCATGCCTATCTGTAAACGAATTGTTGAAAACTTAAGTTTGCCACTTTCTCATTTTTGATTGAGCCTGGAAAATTGGCATTATCTAATTTGACAGTTGGACGGTGACTGGCTTGTCACCATCTCATTT
>CAYPUK010000145.1:0-5682 GCA_964414035.1 uncultured Thermoplasmatales archaeon
GTAGGACACCTCTTATCCATCTCAATGACCGAATCTTCATCAATACATCTATCTGAACCCCACCGTTCTCTTTTCCGATAAGCAATCAACTCAAAGGTGTGATCATGATCACCAGTCCAAGCAATACTACCCGTGGCACCAATGATTCCCCGTCCATTCTTAAACTCCTGAAACCAGGCATCTTGCTTTTTTAAAAAAGAAACAACCTCATCCTTTTCAATAATACGATGAACTGCATTCCAATACCAAGATTCATCGAATTGATTAAAGGTTATCACTAAACCCGGATTCGTATTATCATTAGATAATTCAGCTAACGATTCAACTTCATGCAACAACACCTTTTTTATTTTATCAATCAACACTACATCATCAATTTGTTTTTTCATCACAGGATACGACAGAACATCAGATCCATGTATTCGACCAATCTTATCTGGAGAACCGCCACCAATTCCTATCTGAAATGAAACACCACCATTCCCTCGGGTTTTCCAAGGAACATTCGGATTCAACCGAACAAGCCGAGGAAAACCAATCAGATGCACACCTAATTTTTGAATTTTAGAAAGTAACACGCCAGCAAGATAAGTCGTGCATCCACCACGACGAGAATCTGTATCATCAATACCAATCCACATACCAAATCAACTCAAACTGAAACTATTAAATACTATTAAGTAAACCCGATACCATTAAATAATATCAGAAATTATATGGTATAACATACAATGAAACGCGAAGAACTCTTAACCTACATCAGAGACCTGCTCAGCAACGCAGGATTCTACGTTTCAGATGTATACTCTATGCGACCAATCGGTTTTGATCTAGTCGCACGAAGAGATAATACATTACTCATTATTAAAACACTAACTAATATTAATGCGTTATCTGAAGATGTAGCAACAGAACTACAAAAATTAGCACAACTACTCGATGGACATCCATTACTCATAGGCCTAAGGGCTGGAAATGGATCACTTGAGGAAGAAGTGGTCTATGACCGATTTGGTGTTCAAGCAATAAGTCCAGAAACCCTACGGTTACATTTACTAGAAGGAATACCACTCCATGTCTATGCAGCACCTGGCGGATTCTATGTAAACATTAAAACAGAACAAATGAAAAAAATGAGGCGAGACAAACAAATCAGCCTTGGATCCTTTGCTCGTTCATTACATGTTTCACGAAGAACCGTTAGGATGTATGAAGACGGAATGAATGCACGAGTCGATGTTGCCTTTCGCATGGAAGAACTCTTCAAAACCCAAATCATCAAAGAGATTCAAATCCTTGGAACTACTTCAAAACATCAATCATCAGATACATTCAAATCACATTCAGATCAGAATGATACTGAACACAAAATATCCGAACCATTCCTTGAAACCATATTCAGACTTCTTCGAAATCAAGGATATACCATCATTCCAATGGGACGATGTCCTTTTGAAGCAGTAAGTAAAGAACGAGAAAAAATATTATTAACTTGTGTACAACGATACGATAAAAAATTAAAACGAAAGGCTGAAATCGTCAGTAGTATTTCAAAAATCACAGAAAAACGAGCGGTGATGATCACTGATAAAAAGGGAACAAAACAAAATATTTTTGGAACGCCACTTGTTGTTCATGATGAACTACGAAAGATTCATGACCCAGAAGAACTCCTCGAGCTCATTTTGGAACGAATTAGCTCATAAAAAAACATTCAAACCTACCAAACTTTTATAAATAGGGTTCTCATTCCCGAAAACTACATTTCCATCATAACGTATGGAGACAACTTCAGAAAAACTGATGCAAAGACTGATAACTATGGCAAATAAAGCGATTGTAGACGCAGTTAACCGTGTAAAGGAAACTGCAAAAGAAAACAACCGAAAATTCAAACAAACAATTGATGTTGTCATTAATCTTAAAAATATTGACCTCAGCATTCCTAAAAATCGTATTGATGAAGATATCATGCTTCCAAATGGAAGAGGATCAAAAGCAAAGATAGGATTATTTGCCAGTGGTCAATTAGCATTAGAATCCAAAGACATGGTTGATCTTCTTGTCAAACCTGAAGAACTTGAAGATCTCTCAGATGATAAGAAACAAACCAAAAAAATTGCAGATGAACATGATTTTTTCCTCGCTGAAGCACCACTCATGCCAACGATCGGTAAAACTCTTGGTACCGTGCTTGGTCCTCGAGGAAAAATGCCACGGCCCGTTCCTCCACAAGGAGACATCTCAGACACCGTTGAAAAACTTCGAAACACCGTGAAAGTACGATCGAAAAGTAATACTACTTTTCATACCATAGCAGGAAATGAAGAGATGGATAGTGAGGATGTCGCTGAAAACATTGAAGCTATTATCAAACGAGTTGAAGGATTGTTAGAACGAGGTCGAATGAATATTAGATCAATTTACATTAAAACAACGATGGGACCATCTGAAAAAATACGATAATAAAGGATTAGGTGAAAAACAATGGCTCATGTGGCACAATGGAAATACAAGGAAGTAGAAGAGTTGACGGCTCTTCTCAAACAACATCCAGTCATCGGCATTGCTGAGATTGGAAGTATCCCTGCCCCGCAAATGCAACAAATGCGACAGAACCTTCGTGAAAACATGATGATCAGGTCATCGAAGAACACGTTGATTCACCGAGCAATTAATAATGCTGAAAAGGATGTTAAGGATTTAAACGGGCTTAAAGAGATTGTCAATGGGCAAAGTGCGATTATTGCAACGGATATTAATCCTTTCAGACTTCAAGCACGTATGAATGAAACTAGAACAAAAGCACCAGCCAAAGGAGGGGAAATAGCTCCGGAAGATATTAAAGTCGAAGCTGGTGACACTCCATTTAAACCAGGTCCAATCGTTGGAGATTTACAAAAAGTAGGTATTCCCGCAGCGATTCAAGGTGGAAAAGTAGTCATCAAAAAAGATAAAGTGATTGTGAAAAAAGGTGACACGATCTCCCGAGACGTTGCACAAATGCTTACCCGACTTGAGATTTTTCCATTAGAAATTGGAATTTCACTTCAAGGAGTCTTTGAAGATGGTTTTGTCTTCAAACCAGATGTGCTTGACATTGATTTAGATGCTTATCATGATCAGTTCATGCAAGCCGCTGGAAGAGCATTTAATTTAGCATTAGAAACTGGATGGGTAACCAAACAAACGATTACTCCATTACTCTCTAAAGCACATCGAAATGCACTTACTCTTGCTATTGAACAAGGTATCCTGAATAAGGATACTGCATCAGAACTCCTTGCAAAAGCTCATCGATCGATGATTGCTCTTGCTTCAAAAGTTCAAGAAGATGGACTTGACGACGAGTTAAAAGAAATGACCTAAAAAAATAATTTAGGAGGCTAGAAAGAAAATGGAATATATATACAGTGCCATGCTTCTTCATTCAGCAGGTAAAGATATTACTGAAGAAAACGTCAAAAAGGTGCTTACTGCTGCCGGTGTCGATGTTGACGATGCACGAATCAAAGCGTTGACCGCTTCCCTTGATGGAGTAGACATTGAGGAAGCAATCAAAAATGCCGCGGCCGCACCAGTTGCCGCTGCTCCAGCAGCTTCAGGCGAAGCCTCTTCAGACGATAAAAAAGAAGAGAAGAAAGACGAAGAGGAAGAAGAGGAAGAAGAAGTTTCTGAAGAAGAAGCAGCTGAAGGACTCGGCGCATTATTTGGCTAAATACGATCCTATTCATTCCAAAATTATTTGGATTACCTGTCAACGGAGAAATACCGATTTCTCTTTCTCTAGTTTTGAGGAGAGAATCTAACGTGGTGTTTTACCCGTTGTTTTTTTCCTTTTTTATTTACATTTTTTAATATGTTTTTGAGCATTCTCTATTTTAGATTTCATTTCTTAATAAAAGAATACTAATTATCAAAGCTGGATTCAAGTTTAACTTGGGAAAACCATATTTTTAGGTATATAAATAAAGAACAGAAGTGAGTTTATAAGTATCCACCGACACGAAGACTTGGATCTCCTAAAAGAATGTATTCTTCGATGGTGAACATGTCTTTTTCAACGTAATTCTGATAATCAGTTAAAGATGCCGAATGCATCTCACCAACCGTAACTCCTTCTTCGTAGGCGTTAAAGAACCGAACATCTAAAAATCCTGCTCCACCATACACTCCATCTTTATCAACCATGGTAAAAGCTGGTCTGGTTGCGCCAACAGAAGCAATGCCACCACCGTTTTCTTGTTTAAGAAACGCCCATGCAAAGCAAGGATAATACTCATCGGACCTATCAAAACCTAAAAAAATACGATACGCTCTTGCTATCAAATTATTATAATATGCCTCTAAATCAGCGATATTGAAATCAAGTTTAGCGGTTAGACATGCATCGAAGAACACGATTGGTGTCCGATGTTCATTTTTTAGTTTTTCTAAGAATGGTGTAAAATACAAAATCATTTTACCGTTTAAGATGGCATTTGGTCGATATGTTCCCCAGCCATGTTCAAATCCGTGGCCGGCATAACTTACAAATCCAACACCTTCTGAAATAGCTTGGTTAAAGTTTTTTGCGTTCAGCGTTCCTTCTGATGACCATAATTTTATTTGTTTGAAATCTGGGACTTGTTGACCCACCTTTGTATTAGTGATTTCTCCTTCAAACACGTTAAATGATCCGTAACATAATGGGAAGGTGTCTCCACCAGCAAGAAGAATTTGTTTAAACCATGTTTGATAAGCTGTTATTTGTTCATAAGTGATGATCTTTTCAATCATGATGTTTAATTCATCAATTGTGCTACAGGGAATTCGTCCAATGTGAACATCGGGATATAAGTCTACTTCATCAGGCACTTCTATGATATTTCCACGATTATCATAGACAACTTCACCAAAAACATCATTGTTATTTGTATCCCAAGATGCAAACTCATATGATGCATCATAGATATCTGAATAGTAAAGATCGGTGAGAATCCCTGAACCGTGATATGGGTCCCAGGGATACGCATCAGTTTGCCGAATTGGTAGTTGGGTAATATCTCCGATAAGAAGCACGTATTCCGTATTATACGTTTCAATTGCATGTTTCACGAAATATTTTATTTTCTCAGGATTGTCTCGTCCTTGAAACTGATTATAAATGTCTGAAGTGGTTTTTACAAGTGGATTCAGATCGTACTGTTGTTTATGATTCACAAGGGGATTTAATGTTTGTTCATATTTATCTGCGGTAATAATTACCAGTTTGTGAGATTCATCGTTTTCATTTGATACTATTGATGATTTGGGTAGTTTGTATTCAAAATTGATATCAAAATCTGTTGTGTATGTAATGGAGTTTTCTAATGGATGATATTGTATTGGGTGCAGTGTTATCGTTAGGTGAACAACATGATCTCCTGAGGAAGTGATTCCGGCACCGGTTTGTGTTGTAAACCAAGATTCAGGATACGTTTCATATGTGTATGGATCATTGTTTTTTGCAGCAGTTATTTGTTTATTCCCGTTAATTGATTTGAATGTGGGTAACCGTTCTATTGGTTGGGAGAGTGATTGGTTTTTCGTTGAACTGGGAGTACAAGTTATCTGATCAATATCTGTTCCTGGAGGGAAGGTGAATGTTTTTTTGATCACTGGAATTTTTGGCGCATCGGGTGATATTAAATACGAATCTGC
>CAYPUK010000146.1:0-36251 GCA_964414035.1 uncultured Thermoplasmatales archaeon
AAAACATGCCTTGGATAGATACAGAAAAATGTAAAGGATGTGCAGTTTGTCTTTCATCTTGCCCAGATGATGCCATCATCATGAAAGATAATAAAGCAGTGATTGATCAAAATAAGTGTACTCGTTGTGGAAAATGCTTTAGTGCCTGCCCAACAAATGCCATTAGACCAAACCGGGAAAAAGCAGAGTTGCGCGGCAGATTCCAACCGCAAGGACGCGGTTTAGGACAAAGACGTGGTTTAGGTCGGAGTCAAGGAATGAGAAGAAGGAGGAGGTTTTAAGGACGGTAAGAAACGAAAAAATATTCATTCTAAATTTTTTTCAGCAATGTTAACCATTTCAACAGGGCTTCTTATTATAATGTGGGGAATAGTTGCTCTTCAAACCTTTCGATATCTTCTTCGCAGGTAGTATTACATCAAATCGTTTAGTCGTTGATCCGATGGTGTGGGACCGACACTTTAAATGGGATAAACAAATACACCAGAAATTGCAAGAAAAAACGTAAGTTGATGATATGGCAAACCACTCAATAATTCAGGATATTAATCGATTAAAAAAAGAAAAAAATGCAGTAATTCTTGCTCATGTCTATCAAGATGGGGCAATCCAAGACATCGCTGATTTCACAGGAGATTCACTTGCGTTGAGTAAAAAAGCAGTGGATACAGATGCTGAACTAATCCTTTTCTGCGGTGTATCCTTTATGGCTGAAACTGCTCATATTCTTAATCCTGATAAAACCGTGCTACTTCCAAAATTAGAAGCTGGATGCGGTCTTGCGGATATGGCCACAATCGAGGAATTACAAAAACAAAAAGAAAAGTATCCAAATGCAGCTGTTGTTAGTTATGTGAATAGTTCAGCTGAAATCAAATCTATTTCAGATGTCTGTTGCACCTCTGCAAATGCCGTTGACATCGTTAATAAAGTAGATGAAAAGACTGTTTTATTTGTTCCAGATAAGAATTTAGGATCCTATGTTGCTGAGCATACTGATAAAAAAATCATTCTTTGGGATGGATACTGTTATGTTCATGAAAATATCACTCCAGATCTCATAAATGACATGAAAAAAAAGCATCCTGCAGCTGAAGTAATCGTTCATCCGGAATGTACAAAACAAGTAAGAGATATTGCTGATTTTATCGGTGGAACTGGCCATATGGCTAATTACGTTAAAAAATCGGATATTAAGGAATTTATTGTTGGCACCGAAGATAATTTCGCTTATAGATTACGAAAAGACAATCCAGAGAAAACATTTTATGAAGTAAAAACAACATGTGTAGGAATGCGGAAAATCACTCTTTCTGATGTAAAAGATGCATTAGATAAAGAACAACACACGATCATAATTGATGAAGAGGTGCGTAAAAAAGCTTATAAGGCGTTAGAGAACATGATGAACATGTCATGAAAGAAGCAGCCTATTTTGAAAAATTAGATGATGATAAAGTCCGCTGCAATCTTTGCCCACATCATTGTATTATTACTCCAGACAAACTTGGAATATGTAAGGTACGAAAGAATATTGATGGAACACTCTTTTCACTAGTGTATGGAAAACCAATAACCCAAAGTACTGATCCTATCGAAAAAAAACCGTTATTTCATTTTTATCCAGGTTCTAAGGCATTTTCTATTGCAACAGTTGGTTGTAACATGCATTGTTTGCATTGTCAAAATGCTGATATTTCACAAGTCACACAAGGAATCTTTCCAAAACAAGAAGTCGCTCCAAATCAAATTGTAGATGCTGCAAAAAAAAGTGGATCACAATCAATTGCTTATACCTACACGGAACCAACTATTTTTTATGAGTATGCATTTGATATCGCTAATCTTGCGCACAAAGAGGGATTGAAGAATGTGTTTGTTACTAATGGATACATTGAACAAAAACCATTGGAAGATATCTCTTCAGTGTTGGATGCTGCAAATATCGATTTGAAGGGAATGACGGATGATTTTTACAAAAAGGTTTGTGGTGCTCCCCTCAAACCAGTATTAGATTCAATTAAACGATATTATGATCTTGGGATTTGGATTGAAATCACCACATTAATCATTCCTGGTTATAATGATGATGAAAAAATGCTTACTGAAATCGCTGAGTTTATCGCCGATATTGATGTAAAGATTCCCTGGCATGTCACTGGTTTCTATCCTACGTATAAACTAACTGATGCTCCACCCACACCAGTTTCAACATTAGAAAAAGCTGTTGAGATCGGAAAAAAAGCAGGATTACATTATATTTACCAGGGAAACAGAGGTGCGGGGGAAAATACGTTTTGTCCAAAGTGTGGGAAGGAACTGATTACGCGATCTGGTTTTTTTGTTTCAAAAAATCTTACTGATCATGGGAAATGCCCACAGTGTCATCACCCAATTGCAGGCGTTCATATAACCTAATACTTGGACAATGAAACCAACCATCTGATTTTTTTATTCAATGAAAATCTTTATGTGACCAGTAGCTTTGAAGACTTTTTGAGGAAATAAATATGCCAGTTGTAAATGTGAACTTAGTTGGAAGCTTAACAAAGGAACAAAAAGCTGAAATTGCAGATCGTTTCACAAAAACATTAGAAGACGTTGCCGGGAAACCACCGAAATATGTGTATGTGGTCTTTAATGAAGTTGATAGGGAAAACTGGGCGATGGCAGGAACACTTTTTTCAGATATGTAGTTGATTCACAATAGATCATTTGCCCATTATGATTGTGTAAAAAATTTGCACAATCGTTAAATAGGAGAACTTACATAATAAATACTAACCTCCCTCCGCCTCACCTTTCCAAACACGTTTTTTTACCATGAGGCGGAACTTTCCCTCCCTTAAAAAGATATGAGAATCATGATAAGAAAAACAAAAAAAATACCATTAAATAAAAAAGAAATAACCCTTCTCATCTGCACCCTCCAAGCCTCACTAGACAGCGCAAGAACAGCTTATACCATCTCCTCAGAATCGGAACGAATAAGTGCTATCGAAAGCCAACGAGAAAAAGCAGAATTAATAAATAAACTCAAAAAATATGGACCTGAATGCAACTAATTCTTTAAAAAAACAGACCAACTGAGGAGAACACAATGACTGCATCAACACACTGGATCAAACACAAAGGACCCCAATTACTCTCCGCACTTGGCATTGAACCAAACCACCTAGTTCTTGATTTTGGATGCGGAGAAGGCAATTATACACTTGCATCTGCAAACCAAGTTGGAAAACAAGGGAAAATCTATGCAATAGATGACAATTCATCACATCTTAAAACAATAAAGGAAACAGCAAAAACACATCAGTTAGATAACATTGAATACATCAACACTGAAGGATCAATTGATCTTCCTTCAAGCATACCACTAGTGGATACTATACTTGCGTTTGATGTACTACATTTCTTTGATGAAAAACAACGAAAAAGCCTTTACCAAAGATTTTACGATCACCTCAAAAAACAAGGAACACTCATCATCTATCCGAAACACACTATTGACAACTGGCCAATGTGGAATCTAGCATCCTTTTCAACAACAGATCTCATCCAAGAGATAAAAGAACACAAGTTTTCATTAAAAGAAACAAAAACCGTCCAACTCATCCATGACCAGCAAATGGAAAAAGGAACCATCCTCATCTTTTCAAAACAATAACCATATCTTACAGTGAATGACAGTATGCAATTAACAACGCAAATTTCAAAGAACAATTATTATTCATTCCTTTGGCATGCATCATTCCTTGCTCTAGCACAAAATTTCATGGATATCAACACCATCATTCCAGCGATGGTCATTGATACTGGTGGAAAAGCAATTCATGTTGGCATTCTCACTGCGATTCTCATCGGAGGAGGAAAAGTCACCCAATTATTCTTTGCTCCATCTCTTAGTAATAAACAATTCAAAAAAAGGTATTTATTAACCGGTATAAACATTAGAATTCTTACCTTAATCGGAATGGCACTCCTCTTTATTTTATCTCCAACCCTCAATTATCTACTTATCATCACAAGTATCTTTCTTCTTATCACCTTGTTCTCAATCAGTGGAGGCTTTGCCAATATTTGCTACACCGACATCTTAGGAAAATCGGTTGTTTCAGAAAAACGAAAAAGATTCTTTTCATTTAAAGAAATAGCTGCTAGCATTGGATTACTTATCTCTGCATATGCAGTACGACAATTACTTATTCGTTATTCATACCCTGAAAATTACACGATTCTTTTCATCATCGCAGCAATGCTCTTGACTCTTGCATCATTAGGCTTTTGGAAAATTCATGAGGTCGCCGCAGATCATATTCATATCTCACATCTAAAAGACTATTTCAATTCCACAAAAAAAGAATTCAAAAAAAATAAACGATTGAAATACTATCTACTCTTAATAAACACCCAAGGAGTGACATTAGCACTGATGCCATTCCTTATCTTATATGCAAAAAACACGTTTGATGCTAGTAACATCGCTATTGGAAACTATCTTTTTTTAAAAGTCGTCGGCGGAGTCATTGCTGGATCTGTCATGGTTTATTTATCTCAAAAAATCAAGTACCGTCACAGCCTCTACATTGTTTCTCTTTTATCCATTGTTATCTTAGCATCACTTCTCATTTTTCCCGGCTCACTATTGTTTCCTACCCTTTTTCTTATCGCAGGATTGATTTATACGCTCCATCGAATCGCAATTGGTGGCGTTTTACTAGAAGTAACCACTGACAAAAATAGGGCATTATATACTGGATTAACTGGAGCAGGAAACATTCTTCCCACCTTATTTCCTCTGGTTGGAGGGGGTATTATTCACCAATTCGGCTTTAATGCCTTTTTTATCACTTTCATAATTATCCTCATACTATCATTTTACTACATCATTAAATTAGATTGTAAACAATGAGAAAAAAACCAGGTCAAAACAAAATCATAAGGACTTAACATGGTTGCAGCATGTGAATACTATTTGTTACAAATCTGTTGGTAAAAAGGTAGATTTATTAAGGTGTTATACCTTTAAAAATTACAAAAAACGTTAACATATTTGATTTGTGCAACGTGAAACCTTCACTATGACGGTCAATGACATTGTCATTCTTTAAAAAAAATAAAGAAAGTGTTGACATGAAATATGTAAAAATAGACCAAGAAGAATGGAAAAGATTACTACCCAACGGATTGCCATTTCCTTCATCAACCCTAATTAGTGGCCCTGGCGGATCAGGTAAACCATTAATTGGATTTGCCATCGTCAACAAATGGTTGAAATCAGGTGGGAACGTAATATTCATTCCAATTCAATACCCAAAAACAACCTTTCTTAAAACCTCACTCAAACGAATATACAACATCGACATCAAGGACTACGAAGAACAAACAACATTTATTGAATTCACACCCGAAGTAGAAACCTATGAAAAAACCGATGAACACACGTTCAAAGCCAATCTTTTAAAAACACAGGTATGGCAAAAAATCCTCATTGAAGCAGAACAATCAATGACACCAGGTAAAGAACTTGGAACACTTGTCTTTGCTTCCGCACTCAATATCCTCCTATTTTCTCCCACGTATAGAAAAGAATGCTTGTCTTACTTAGAACAACTGTTAAAAGAAGACCATGATCGAAGTTATTTATTCAGTGCAAGTACCAGTGCATTTCGAGAGGAGATCAGACGATGGGAAAACGCAGCAGAAAATCTGTTATTCACCCGAATGGGTGAAGAAATGACCTTGTATATGCACGTAGAAAAACTTCAACACAAAACCATTTCCTCCGAAGAAACACGTATTCCCATGAACAAAGAAATGCTTAAGGATATAAAGGAAATCGCCGAACATACTCGAACAAGAAGGATTCCACAATTAAAAAAGATATAAGAAAGTTGATTCAAAGGTGAAAATATGACAGAAACACAAGAATATACTGACTATGTTACTGAAATTAAAGAACAACGAAAGGAAAAAGATTGGTTTTTTAAAAATCATTACCAATCTCCAATCCCTGAAGAACATAAACAGTCATTTACTGGACTATCTTATTTTCCAGTAAATGAACAACTCCGATTTCTCATTCCATTACATATTCATTCAGATGAAAAAACAATTAAGGTGGAAGATTCAAAAGGAGGAATTCAAACATATCTCCGATGGGGAGAATTCAAATTTACGATCAATGACTCAACATATACCTTACAAGCATACAAGAATCATCCAAGTGATCCAAATCTGTGGGTTCCCTTTAGAGATGAAACAAATAACAAAGAAACCTATGGCGCAGGACGATACCTAGATCTCACCGAAGGATCAGATACTATCGATGATAAATGGGTCCTTGATTTCAACCTCTCATACAATCCATTTTGTGCATATAGTGAAAACTACGTTTGCCCCTTTATTCCACCTGAAAATTGGTTAGAAATACCAATTAATGCAGGCGAAAAAGCATACAAAGCACCTGAACAATGAAGAGTAACCATACCCATTAAATCCGAATAATCTCCCTATTATCGCCAGGGGTTCGATGTGCTTCTTTCAACAATTCATCATATTTATTTTTTAATCGCTTTAATGCCTGTTCAATCTTAGTATCCTTTGATATCACCGGGCAATATTTCTTACGCATACGCACGACATTTTTACCCATGGCACAACATAGCAACACATGCATATCTTTTAACAAACTAGAAACTGATGCAGCCTTTCTTGGATCACCATGCATCTTTTCTTCAACAGAATTATTCTTAATTTTCTTAACAAATCGAAGATTCTTCTGTTCATCAAGTTCATACACCAAGTACTGATCTGCTTCCCCAAAATGTTCTTTTGTTAAATTGATGCCGTCATTTGTTGCACATGCAATTTTTATTGTTTCACCCATACTACATTTCCTCCTAAAAACTGAATGTTATTTGCTAATATTATCTTTTTTAAAAACATTTTTATTTACCTCATTATTCGTTTCAAAATCTCTTCCATCATACTCGTTGATTTCCCTTGTAAAAACACATCGGTAATCATCGAAGTATATTCTGATGGTGTAGTATTGATCTCTATGACTTTTGCCCCATTCGCTTTAGCACTCAACGGGAGTTGTGAGGCGGGTTGAATCACTCCAGTCGTCCCAATTAATAAGAACATATCAGCCAAATCAGCTTCTTGAAAAGAAAGAGACCGAGCTGGTTCAGGAATCGATTCACCAAAAAAAACAAAATCTGGTTTTAACACTGATGAACAATACGGACAACGTGGTGGAAGATCATCTAACACCTCCTCGGTGATCTCAATATACTTATGACATTTTAAGCACACCAGTTTTCTAGAATTTCCATGAAACTCAATCACATTTTTACTTCCAGCACGCTGATGTAAATTATCAATATTCTGCGTAATAATACTTTTAACTATTCCCATTGATTCCAAAGTTGCAATATTCTTATGAGCCATATTTGGTTCAGCGTTTTTGAACGTATCAAAAAAAATCTTTTTGATAAGCGGCCAAGACACCTCTGGATGTTTCTGAAAATAACCCATTTCCAATATTTGAGGATCAATTGTGTTCCAAATACCGTTCTTACCACGAAACGGTGGAATTCCACTTTCAACAGAGATACCCGCACCAGTAAACACGGTGACATGATCTGCTGAACGTAATAATTCTATGGCTTGTTGAATCTTTTTTTCATCCATAACTCATCAGAAATAATTTTGCATACGATCAAACGCTTTGTTGATCTCATCCTCTGAAACACAAAACGACAATCGAAGATGACCTTCTCCTTGAGGACCAAACGCAATCCCTGGCGTAGTAGATACTTTTGCTTCCTTTAACAGCCGCGTGCAAAATGATGTTGAATCTTTCCCTTGTTCTCCCAAAATTTTTGGAAACATCAGATAGGAACCATGAGGTTTCTGATAGGAAAAAACATCATCTAACTCGTCTAATCGTTTACACATCAAATTCCTTGCTGACAAATAATGATCATGAAACGTTTTAATACAGGTTTGTGGACCCTGCAATGCTGCTAATGCTGCATACTGGGAAACCACAGGAGCACAAATGGCAAACGGAATATGTGCCTTGGTTAAATGTCCAATCATTGATGCATCGGCATGAATATACCCTATACGCCATCCGGTCATCGCATATGATTTTGTAAACGTAAAACTACTCATCGTCCTCATTTTCATTTCCGGAATAGATGCAATACTAAAATGATCGATATTATCGTAGGTAAAGTATTCATAGGCTTCATCAGTAATCACAAATAAATCATTGGAAAGCGCGATATCAGCGAGTTTACGCAATTGTTTCTCAGTATACACTGATCCAGTTGGATTATTTGGTGAACAAAACATGATTGCTTTGGTTCGATGAGTTATTGCTTGTTCCATTGCGTCAAAATCAAGTGAAAAACCATCATTTTCAATGGTTGGAACAAACACGGGGTTTCCTGAAGCAAGTTGGACTTGCCGAATATGAGTAGAATAAGTTGGAATAGGAAAGATGACTTCATCACCAGGATCAATAGTAGTCATTACCGCTGCAGACAATCCTTCAATTGCTCCCACCGTAACAATGATTTCATCAGCTGCAGCATCAATCTTATTGTCTCTAACTAATTTTTTTGCTATTTCCTGGCGAAGTTCAAGTAACCCAGAACTTTGAGAATACCCACCTACCTTTCCTTGGTTAATTGCATCAATCGCAGCGGATCTTATATGACCTGGGGTTCCTGAGGTTGGTTTTGCCCATGAAAGAAATGCAACATCATCAAGTTGTTTTGAAAGACGGGTCATTTCATGGATGGCCGATTTCTGTATATCTAAGATCCGATGAGAAACCATCGGATTATTTCGTTCATTATTCATACGTATTCACTTCTTTTTCAATTTTTTTATGCATCGTTGGATGCTTGTTCAAATGGTTTAACATAGGTAGTCTTTGCATCAAACGTGGAAAGATAAAAATCATCAGTGAGTTGTAACGAGTGCGTAGGACAAATATCTTCACATAGCCTACAAAAACAGCATTTTCCAAGATCCACTTCAGGATAGACCTTACTATAGGAATCCAGAAACTTTTCAGGTGCTGGTTTCATTTCAATTGCATTGTTCGGACAGATATTTGCACATAACTTACAACTGATACACGTATCTTTATCAAACTGATGTTTTCCCCGATATCCCTTTGGTATTGGAATTGATTCATGGGGAAAACGAACGGTCATTGGTTTCGAAAAAAGATTTTGAAATAATTTTTTAATAATACCTAACTTCATCATGTTTTTTTCACCGATCCATATCTGCAGGACACACATTCAAACTCCAATAAATCGCAGGGACATCAGCAATCTGAGCTCCTTTCAGAAGATGTTCTAAAAGCGGGATCATATGTAAGAAATCAGGGCCACGAATCTTTACCCGATACGGATATTTTTCACCCGTGCTTACCATATACATTGCGCCCTCACCTCTTGATAATTCATTTCGAACGTAAACCTCACCTGCTGGAATCTTTCGGTTCATTTTCACTTTTTTTAAGGAAGATTCAATGAAATCTCCTTGAGGGATGTCATCAAGTGCTTGCTTAACAAGATGCAATGATTCATGCATTTCTTCAATTCCAATATGATAGCGGTCGTATGCATCACCATTGTTTCGAGTTGGAATTGAAAAATCAAGTTGATCATATACTTCGTATGGTTCCTCTTTTCTCACATCAGTTTTTACTCCTGAAGCACGAATGACTGGTCCTGTAGCACCATGATAGTATGCTTCTTTTTCACTTAATATTCCAACATCTTTAGATCGAGAAGGAAGTAACGGGTTTTCCATTTCTTCTAATGAAATCATTTCCTCAATCTTTCTTAGCACCCTAAGTATTTTTTCTTTCGCATTATCTGGAAAATCTTTTCGTACGCCTCCTGGACAGATGTAACCAGCTGGATATACCCGTCCTCCTGTAATCAATTCAAAAAGATCAAGAATATAATCCCTATATCCAAATGCGAGTTTAAAACCAGTGTCAAAACCTATTCCTTTTGAGAATACACCATACCAAATGATGTGAGATTGAATGCGCGATAATTCAGCCATGATCACCCGGATATATTGAGCTCTTTCTGGAACCTTAATATCCATAAGTTCATCAACTGCTTCAGCGTGAAGTAGATTCCAATTTAATGGTTCAAGAACACAAATACGATCCGATAAAACTGAGTTTTGTAAGGGTTCACGATACTCCATTAGTTTTTCAAAACCTCGATGTAGATATCCCGGGTCTGCACGTGCTTTCACGATGGTTTCGCCATCAACTTTTAATTTGACACCAAAGTTTCCAGAACCTGGATGAGCTGGACCAAAATAAAGGTCATATTCACTATTTTTTTGAACAATTAACTGCTCACTCATAATATCCCTTCTCCCGTGCATTGGCTTCATCGTAATCCTGATCGCGAACGAATGCTCTCCAATCAAAATCCTTTCGAAACGCAGGTGGACCGTTCCAATCGGCTACGAAAAGAGCAGACAAATCATCATTTCCTTCAAAAGTAATACCAAATAGTTCATGCAATTCACGTTCATGCACTTGCGCATTAGATCCCCATATTGGAACAACTGAATCGATCATTGCTTGATCTCGAGGAATCATACTTTTTAAGGTGATCAATATTTTTTGTTCATAAGACCAAAGATGATAGGTTACTTCCATCTGATCCTTTTCAGGCCAGTCTGTGGCTGAAATTGCAGAAAGATGAGAAAAACCTTGTTCGTTGAGCCATTCAGTTAGTGAACGAAGAGAATTTTTTTCGATTGATAGAATGATGCGTCGTTTCCGAGCGATTGAACCGGTAACCTCAAAATGTTCTTTAGTACGTTCAAATATCTTTTTTTCAGATGAAAGGTCTTCCATTGTTTATTCCATCTCCTTGACATGAGTAAAGATCTTATCAACTGCTTCAAAAATTGCTTCCGGACGGGGAGGACATCCAGGAATATACATGGTAACGGGCAAATAATCATCAAGTCGTTTGATGGTATTATATGAATCCCAATACATTCCTCCAGATATGGTGCAGGCTCCAAGTGCTAATACTACTTTTGGTTCAGCCATTTGTTCATATACCATTTGGGCTTTTTTAATGGATTTTCGTGTTTGGTATCCTGCAATAAATAAGACGTCAGCATGCCGTGGTGTTCCTGTTACAATCATTCCAAAACGTTCCATGTCCCATCGGGATCCAACTACGGGAACAAGCTCACAAAAGCCACAAGAATTGAACCAATTGAAGACCCAAACGGCTTTGATTAGTCGTTTCATTTTCTTAGCTTTTTCAGTCATATTACCTACATCTTAAAGATTAGTAATAATTTTAATTTTTGACATAAATGTTATCTATCATTAATAACTTATGGGAGCCCATCATATTTCATATAAAAAAGTTAAAAAATTTTTAATTACATAAATTTTAAAATTTTATACTAAATTTATTTTTTAATTTAATTTATTAACAAAAAATGAGAAATATAAGTCGACTCATTTTATTAACACTTGTTAACAAATAATTACTTATTATTAATATCTTAGTTACAACACATAAAACATATTTAATTCGCCATTTTTCAAAATAAACAGGTAAAAAACAAACACATAATCATTAAACCGTATCACAACAAAAAAATATCAAAAAACAAACAAAACATTTCTTTCATATCAATAAAAAAAATCAACACTGTTAATCGTGACCTTTATCTACCTCAAAACGATGCCTACCCTAAATTAAAGGTGAAAACAAGGATGAACGAACCTAACAACTCACTGATAGAAACACTAAAAAACAAAATAAAAACCGTCAAACACCCCGCCATCGATCATACTCTTTCAGACCTCGGCATCCTTAAAATCAAAGAGATTAATTTCGAAGAAAAAAATGTTTCTATCGCCCTGGCATTCCCCTTCCCAACTATTCCAATTGCAGATCAACTCATCAAAAGTGTTTGCGACATAGTAAAAGAAAATGAGTTCACATGCAACGTAGAAACAACAGTGATGAACCCACAAGAAAGACAACGGTTTTTGCAGATGGAACAAACTGCATGGACTGGATAAAGAATAAGGTGAAAAAATGATGGAAAAATATGATGTCATAGTTATCGGCGGAAGTGCATCAGGCATAGCCACTGCCGTAACCGGAAAAAATGCATATCCTAACAAAACATTCCTGATGATCCGGAAAGAAAAACAAGCAATCGTACCCTGTGGTATACCCTACATCTTTGGATCATTACATGACACAGAAAAAGACACGATATCTGATGGAATGTTTGAGAAGAACAATATCGATCTAAAAATCGATGAGGTAACAGACATCGATACTGAAAACAAGACTTGTACAACCAAAGATGGAAGTAGCATACATTATGAAAAACTAGTAATTGCAACTGGATCAAAAGCACATGTTCCAGGCTGGCTAGATGGTGCAGATAAAAAAAATGTGTTCATAATTCCAAAAGATAAGAACTATTTAGATCAAGCAATGAACAAACTTTCATCAGCAAAAAAAATCGTAACCATTGGTGGCGGATTCATTGGTGTTGAAACCTCTGATGAACTCAAAAAAGAAGGAAAAGAGGTCATCATCGTTGAAAAACTTCCCCATATCCTTGGTACTGCTTTCGATGATGAAATCTGCGAGGCAGTGGAAGAAAAACTCAAAGAAAGAAACGTTGAATTCATCACAAATATGGGTGTTTCTAAAATCACAGGTGATGATAAAGCAACTGGAGTAGAACTAGAAAATGGAGAAAACATTTCAGCTGATGCGGTGCTGTTAACCGTTGGGTATCAACCTAATACCAAACTTGCTAGCGATGCAGGATTATCATTAAATGAAAGAGGATTCATCAAAGTCGATGAATACATGCACACTGATAATCATGACATCATGGCCGTTGGAGATTGTGCTGAAAAAAGAGATTTTGTCACCCGTAAAATCAGTACGACCATGCTTGCATCCACTGCATGTGCTGAAGCACGTATTGCAGGGATGAACTTATTTAAAC
Organism: uncultured Thermoplasmatales archaeon; assembly: GCA_964414035.1. Taxonomy (GTDB): domain Archaea; phylum Thermoplasmatota; class E2; order DHVEG-1; family DHVEG-1; genus EX4572-165. Next base: position 13,075 of record CAYPUK010000146.1, read on the forward strand.
TGTCAGCGATGAAAACCTTTAGTGGAACCATTGCCATTTTCTCAACAGCTCTTGGAGATACCGGATATGGTGTTGCTGGAGTAACTGAAAAAACAGCTACTCAAGAACAATTCGATGTTGTTACCGGATCATTTACTGGTGTTGATAAACACCCTGGAACCATGCCTGGCGTTCATAAACAAACCGTAAAACTCATCGCTGCTCGAGAAGGAGGATTAGTTCTTGGTGGAGAAGTAATAGGTGGAACCAGTACTGGAGAACTTACTAACCTCATCGGCTTTATCATTCAAAACAAGATGACCGTAAACAATATTCTCACTGCTCAAATCGGCACTCACCCTTTAGTCACTGCGCCACCAACAGCATACCCCTTGATTAAAGCAGCAGAAGCAGTAGCAAGAAAACTGTAAAATAGATGTGAATAATTGAAGGGATGGATAACGAAAACGAATAGTAAGAAATACGTTGATTATTACCAAACCCCACTAGGCAAAGAAATCGCTACTTTCGAAGCAAGTCTCATTGATAAAATCGCACCAGTACAAGCAACCGTGGTAAGTGTCGGTTGTGGACCTGCGGTTATCGAAGAAATACTCCATCAAATTCGAAATGATCTTACCGTTTTTACATTAGACAAAAATAAAGAAATGCTCTCATTTGTCCCTTCATATCTTCATCCTATCCAAGCAGATGCGGAAAAAATCCCCATCAATTCAGCAATTGCTGATCTCCTTATCTGTATCACATCATTAGAGTTTATGAACGATCCTAAGCAATCACTACACGAAATATATCGGATTATTAAACCAAATGGCATATTTTTAGCACTGCTTCTAAATCCAGATTCAACTTATGTCAAACAAAAAACAAATGAAGGGGGCTCTTACATTGGAATGAATCTACAACAAAAGACATATGACGTGATCATCTCTACCATTACTCGCCTTTTTAATCAATACGAATCATCTATTGATCTTTACATTGAAAACAACAAAATTAAAAAAGAATCATCCCCAAATAATGCTCGTTTATTAATTGTGAAGGCTATCAAATGAATGAAGAAAACCCAATTGTATTTGGACCAGTACCCTCAAGAAGATTAGGAAAAAGTATTGGAATCAACAACATCCCTCCTAAAATATGCACATATTCCTGCATCTACTGTCAACTTGGCAGAACACATAATATGCAAATCAGTCGGCAATCATTCTATGATCCAAACAAAATCATAAAACAAACAAAAGAAAAAATCAAACACACAAAGGAAAAACAAGAACACATCGATTATCTCACAATCGTTCCAGATGGAGAACCAACACTTGATAAAAACCTTGGAGTGCTCATTAAAGAATTAAAAAAACTAGATTATCCTGTTGCAGTTATTACCAATTCATCACTCATCTTTAGAGAAGATGTTCGAAATGAACTGAGTCTAGCAGATTGGGTCTCAGTGAAAATAGATGCAATAACAAAAGAAACATGGAAAAAAGTTGACCGGGCACATGGAAAACTCAATCATGAAGAAATCTTAAGTGGGATACAACAGTTTTCAAAAGAATTTACTAGTAATCTTTGCACTGAAACTATGCTCATTGACACGGTCAATGATGAACCTGAAGAATTCGAAAAACTATCAAAATTCATCGCACCCTTAGAACCAAAAACTAGTTACCTTTCCATTCCCACTCGTCCTCCAGCCGAACAATGGGTAAAACCTGCGACAGAAAAAAAACTCACCCAAGCCTATCAACAATTCATAAATCAACATATTCCAACTGAATATCTCATTGGATATGAAGGAAACGAATTTGCATTTACGGGTAATGCAAAACAAGATATCTTAAGTATTACCGCTGTTCATCCCATGAGAGAAGATGCAGTCAGAGAATTCTTGAAAAAGGCAGATGAGACATGGGAGCTCATTGATCAATTGATACAGGAACAAAAAATAGTGAAACATACATTAAACAATACTGCATTCTATTCTAGAAAACTACCAAAAAGGTGAGTGCAAAACCATGAAAGTTACCATCAAACAAATTCAAGGCCTAACCTTTGTCGGAAAAGGAGAATCAAACCATTGGGTTTCAATCGATGGTCCAAAACAATTCAATGGATCTGAAGCAGCAAGTAGACCAATGGAACTTTTGCTTGTTTCACTGGGAAGCTGTACTGCTAGTGATGTGGCAAGTATCTTACAGAAAAAGCGAGTTCCTTTGGATACTATGGAAGTTATCGTTACGGGAGATCGAGAAGAAACCCATCCTAAAGTGTACACGAAAATCAATATTGAATACGTGTTTTATGGAAAAAACATGGAAACAAAAGATTTAGAACGAGCCATTGATCTATCCCAAAACAAGTATTGTCCTATTTCAGCAATGCTAAAAGAAAGTTGTGAAATAACTCATTCTTATAGTGTTGTTGAATAAGGAAAAGAAAAAATTGAACTGCGGTTAAAAACTGTTTTCATAATATTGCTTCCCTCAACGTACTGTTGGGCAAATAGTTTGGCTGTTTGCTTATCAAGTCCTTGCCTAAGCAGTTCTTTATAAAAGGCGTTACTTCCTTTTTTTGCTTGCCGTTTAAAAGATAACCATGCAGTTCCAGATTTTAGAAGGATTAATGGTAAATATGTCATAACCCGTGCCATAAGTTGCACGGGATCATGGTTGATGTTATGATCAGTTTTTTCCATATTCATCAATAGATAATATATTTAGTCGTTTTGTTTTGGCGTAAAATTACGCATCATCTTTCCAAGATTAAGTGTGGATAAATATTGGCTGGTCAACTCGTAAGCTTCGCTTTCAGACATACCTGCATTTTTTAGTTCTTTATAGAAAATAGCTGCTGCTTGAGCATATTGTTTTGCACTTTCAGGACTATACAATAAACTACTGAGTTCTCTTAAAAGTCCAGGTACTCGATCTGCTACTACATCTAATATTTCCTTTATTTTTTCTGGATCAGGCATTTCATCATGCCTATGTTCCTTATGGTTGTTCATATTCTTTATTCCTCCATGTGTTTTATTTTCATATGATTCTAAGAGTGTTCACCTTATTTGATGAAACCGAGCACTTGTGACCATTTTTTAATCACTTCGTCAGTTAATCGATAGACAACTCGGGATCCTTGCATGGTTGATTCTACTATTTCCTTATTTTCCAAACTTTTCAGTTTATTACGAATTATTCTTCGAGAAGCAGTACCTCTTTTACTTCGAACATTTTCAGTGATTTGAGAGATGTTCAAATCCTTTTTTTGGGTGAGTACCTGTACGATAGTTTTTTCGATGGGATCCTTTATTTCTGAAAAAAGTGTATCTGGAGTTAGACAGCCATGTTCTAACAATAGTCCGATGAGACGCAGATAATTGGTCGTAGTTTTCCCCATTTCTTGAAATGGCCGGAGCACGGATTTTAGCATTGACTCTAATTCATCGATACGATCATTTAATGATTTAATTTCCTTGTAGAGTTCTTCTGTTTCCACAACACAACAATACAAGAAATATGTAATTAACTTATTGTAGAATCTCGGTCATTGAAAGATTTAAGATGGATACATCATTCTAATTTAATGGTGAAGAAGATACAAAAAGAATCTAACGGGAGGAAAACGAAAAAGAAAACTCAGCCATCATGGATTGATTCTTTTACAAAAGCAGCCAAAGGTATTTTCTCAATGCTTCCAGTTATTGCTGGCGTTATCTTACTACTTGGCTTGTTCAAAACCTTTGTTACAGAAGAAATGATAACCGCTCTTTTTCGTGGAGTGTTCTACATTGACGGGTTGATAGGGTCTCTTCTTGGAAGTATTCTCACTGGAAATGCTATCACTAGTTATCTTATTGGTCATGAACTCCTCAGTAAACAAGTGAGTTTGTTTGCAGTGACTGCGTTTATGGTTTCTTGGGTTACGGTTGGATTTGTACAATTACCTGCTGAAATGACTGCGTTAGGGAAACGGTTTTCTTTATTACGAAACGCGATTAGTTTTCTGTTATCATTTGTGGTCGCTGGATTAGTTACCTTTACTATGGAGGTAATTGCATGAAACAAGAAAAAAATAAAACAAAAAAGAATTTGTTTGGTATCAGTTTTCTTCTCATCATGCTCTGTATCTATGCTATAATGTTTATAACAGATTCAGGATCATTTTCTCAATCCTTGCACTATGTTGGAACTGTACTCTACACCCTTATTCCTGTTCTAATTCTTGTTTTTGTAATTATGAGCGTGTTTCATTATTATTTAAAACCAAAAACGATTTCTAAGTACTTAGGCGTAGATGCTGGATGGAAAGGCTGGTTTCTTTCAACAATTTTTGGGATTTTTAGTCATGGATCGATTTACATGTGGTATCCCTTATTTCAGCAGATTCATCAAAAAGGAATGAGTTATGGTTTCATTGCTGTGTTCTTGTATAATAGATCAGTAAAAATACCATTGCTTCCGGCGCTTATCTTATATTTTGGATTAACTTATACGGTTGTTTTACTTGTTTGGATGATCATCGCTGGATTAATCGAAGGAAAAATAATTACGGTAATCTTAGACCAGCCGGTTTCAACTATTCAATAGCCTTGTACTCATCATAGGCTTTTTCGATATAAAACACGTATTCATTGATATCATCAGTTTCAACTAACGCATTACATGCTTGTGTTTGAAATTCGATTGCATTTTCAACGTGTTGCTGATCCGATGCGGTTAGAGATGTCGATCCTAAGAATTTTTGATATTGACTGAACACGTTTTGAGTGCGGAAGAAACTGTAATCAGCAGCAAATGGTTTCACTGAAAGCATGGTTTCAGTAAACATCTGAGACTTACTTGCTTGATCACAATCAACATAATATGGGTTCACAGAATCAGTGTCAATCCAAATCCAGCGTTCCTCCCCCTTCATGAATGGATAAATATAATCCTTTTTAGTATCTTGTTCATCTTCAATACTGCAAATCCGGTTGATGACTTGTCGATGCGTTGGATATGGGGTTAATCCTTTCGTTGGATCAAGAAGGGCCCATCCATAATCTGGAACATAGTATTCGACCATGTAATGCATTTGTGTCCAAAAACCTTGATCATTATGTGCCAAAATTACTCTAGCAGGAATGTGTTGTGTTCTAAAAAGAGCACACGCTAAATGTGATCGCCCTACGTTTTCTCCATTGATCCTTAAGGTAGTCATTGCATCTTGTTTAAGAAATGTCCGTGTCCATAATTGTAACAAGAAAAAGCCATACCGATGATTTTTGATAAATGAAGAAATATTTTGTGCATAAGAAAGCACATTGTCATTTGTTCCTTCTAATCTGTTAGCTTGAAGTTTGATACGAGGCCGATATATTTGAACCATTTCAGATCGAGACAGCCATTCTTTGACTTCTGCTGGATGATTCGTTCTCCAATCTGGAAGCGGTGTGTCTGTTGGAATATCTGAGAAATCATGATGTTCAACTAAGACCCAAATGGTGAAATGAATCATTTGATGTTCATCTTGTTGCATGGGTCCAATCGTGAAGTTGACTACTCTATTTGGTTCAACTCCATAGGATTCTATGGTATAAGATTGGATATCTGCTGTGGTTTCATTGAGTATGTCTAAAACAATTGGAACTTGATATCCGTAATCTGGAGGGAATACATATTTTACAGAGAAGGTATCAGTGTTTTCTGTTGCTTCTAATTCCAAATAGTGTTCTACTCTGAGTAAATAAAGATCTTTTGCTTCACTGGTCTCAGTTGGACTAACTGGAATGCTCATGGTTGGAATTAAAACTGAAGAAAGAAGAATAACGATAAGAATTGTTTCAATTTTCTTAAATGAATTTTTCAACGAATTCAACCCCATGCTCCATTTTTTATAAGCATTTTGAAGAGTGATGCAATAATCACGTATCAATAATAATTATAGTTATCTAAATATTAAAATTTTGTTATTATATATTTTGTTTAAACGTGGAATTTAAAAAGTTAAGAATTAAGGGAAATTAGGGAAATCAATTTTTATGAAGTATTTGGATTTTTGAACATAACCTGTTGCAGTAAAAACTTTCCAATTAAAGCTAATAAAAACACAATTCCTAACGAAAGAACTATCGTTGAACCAGGTGGAAGATTATACCATAAAGATAGTAGTAACCCTGCAATGTTAATGATCAATCCAATACCAACTGCAAATATCATCATTTGCTTTAAATCCTTAGTAAACAATCCTGAAATCGAAGCTGGAATAGTAAGCATGGCGATGACGAGAACAACACCAACAACTTTGATCAGGACCACCGTAGTAAATGCGACCAGAAGTAATAATACAAAATTTAACACGGGAACATGAATTCCGCTAATCCGAGCGAATTCTTCATCAAAGGTTAAAATCTGTAAATCTTTGAACAGTAAAAAAGAAATCACAATAATAGCAACTACTAAGACAGCCATTAACACGATATCAGAAAAATGAATGAGTAAGATATTACCAAAAAGGATGCTAACCGGATCTTGAACGATAATTTCACTTCGATCAACTCCATTTAAGAATAATACGCCCAGTGCCATTCCAATCACCCAAAGTACCCCAATCGTTGAATCTTCGCGAAGACGAGATTTTACCACTGGAAGGCTCATAATACCTGCCGTAAGCACTGCAAAAATAAGTGCGCCAATCAAGGGATCAAGCCACATCCAACTCATAGTATATTGCAAATAATACGCTAGGCCAATCCCTCCAAATGTTGCATGAGCAATCCCTCCACTTAGAAAAACAACTCTTTTCACTACGATCAAACTTCCGATGATGCCGCATGCGATACTTGCAAAAAATCCTGCGATAAACATTCGTTGCACAAAGGGTAACGAAAAAAGACTAAGTATTGAATCCATTAGGATTCCTCCGTCTTCTTTCTCTTTTTTTGATCATGATCCACTAACACTCTATGTGGAACTCCATGAGCAATGAGATCAACTGGGCAACTGTATGCTTTTTCTATCATCTCTGGAGAAATATATCGGTCATCATCATGAGTGAATAAATACCGATTCATACAAGAAACACGGTTCACGTAGGAGCTTAAAACTCCGATATCATGAGTAACTAAGACAATTGTGATTTGTTTGTTAATTTCTTGTAAGAATTGATAAATGGTTTCTTGCATATCCTTATCTACACTAGCCGTAGGTTCATCTAGTAAGAGAATTCGAGGATTTGCAGCCATTGCTCGGGCGATAAAAACTCGTTGTCGTTGACCACCAGAAAGTTCACTGATATGTCTGTTTTTGCAATCTAACAATTCCACTTTTTTTAATGCTTGTTCTGCAGATTGTTTATCTTTTTGAGAATACCAGGGGGACATTCCTCGAATGGATCGACGCCCCATGAGCACCACATCCCAAACGGATATTGGAAAGTGTTTATCAAACTCAGCGTACTGAGGAACATAGCCAATATATTTTCTCCCTTGTTCAGGGGGCTTTCCAAAAACCTGTATACTTCCTTTTTGAATGGGGATAAGTCCCAGAATTGCTTTCAGAAGTGTTGATTTTCCCCCTCCATTTGGACCGATTATTCCAAAAAAATCTTTATGATTGATTTGTAGGTTGACATTTTCAATGATGGTCTCTGAATCATATCCAGCAGATAGATTCTTTATATCAATTGCAACAGTTGAATTAGATCCTATGCCAACCACCTTCTTTTTTACGCATGATTATCAGTTATAAATTATTTGGCATTTTTACATGAAGGTTATTTATGAATATCCATTAACTAGTGTTGCTGCTAATGTTTGTAAGGTGTCACTATAATCAGTCATTAATGGATTAACTGATGCAACTTCTCCACCGATTTCTTGGGCTATGGTCTCTGCACTTGATGTATCAAATTGGGGCGAAACAAAAATAACAGAGATGCTTTTATTTTTAGCCTGATCGATAATTGCTGCGATTCCAGTTGGACCAGGTTGTTTTCCTTCATCTTCAATAGCAATTTGTTTTAATTGATAGGTATCCCCAAAATATCCCCAGGATGGATGGTAAACCATGAACGAATTTCCTTTATATGGAGAAAGAAGAGAGATAATATTTTCATGAAGCGCATCGATCTCTGTGATATAATCCTGATAGTTTTGATTGAATACTTCTTGATGGCTTGGATCAAGTTCGATGAGGCCATCTAATACTACCGTTGCCATTTTCTTATAATTGATTGGAGAGGTCCAAATATGAGAATCAGTTCCTCCCTGATCTTTTTCTTGAGTTTTTTGATAGTTTTTTTGTCCATAATGTTGATCAAAGGAAAGGACATCGATGTTTTTTGAACAATCATATATTGTTAACTCACGATTTTGTTCCATAATTGTGTCAAGATGGGTAAGTTCGAATTCAACTCCCGATCCAACAGTAAAATATGCCGCTGATTGGGAAATCTCAATGATTTGTTCAGGGGTTGGTTCATAACTATGGGGGGATTCTCCTGCAGGCACCATAACAGAGACATCTACATAATTTCCACCAATTTCCTTAACCATTTCTTCTTGGGGAATGATAGTAACAACTACAGAGAGTTGATCTTTATTGTTCGATGTATTTGTACAACCGCTTAAAAAAAGCGTTGAAAGAAGAATAGATATTAAAACTAAGATAACCGTCTTCTTTCTGATTACGTTATTATTCATGTTTTATCACCATCCTGATTTTGACAAAGTGAACGTTTAATCCATGGGCAATATTTTAAACTAGAAGCATTCAATTTTTGGGAGGGATCATACTGGCAACATGATTGATTATTTCTGATTTTTTTTGTGTTTATTTTATTGTAAACCCGCTGGCTCAAAGATGGGTCTAATTGTTCGGCTTCAATGCATGCTTGTTCATGAGTTAAGCCCAGTTTTTGTTGAAGAAATGATTCTATGACATGATGTCGTTTTACATCCTGTTCGACAATATGAACTGCTTTTTTATTTAGTTTCAATCCATTTCGGGGAATATAGGTTCCATATCCTAATGCTTGTAATCGATGCATTTTTTGAAATGCACAAACCTTGCTTACTCCAAGTTTTTTTGATAATTTCACAGGGCCAATAGGTTGATCTTCGCCGTGGAGTAAATAGATAATTCGTAGATATTCTCTATCTCGAGTTGTTAACAAGACCATAAAGTTAGTTTATACTTAACTAATATTTAAATATTTCTAATAAAATTTGCGGATGAGATGTTGTGTAGAGCAACACTCACCCCTTAGAAACATCTTTATACCATGTAGATTTATAGACGTTTTTAACACGTGTGAATAAAAGTAGAGGATTAGTAAACATGACCAGAAAAACTGATTGTCTCCTATGCGGTGAAGAACTTATCTATCTTGATAAACCCAAAAAGATACCTTGCATATTCTGTAATAATCTCTTTGAAACAGAAGTAACCTGCATAAACAATCACTATGTTTGCGACAACTGCCATCGAATGAACGCAGATGACCTCATTCAAAAGATCTGTGTCCAAACTAAAGAAACAAATCCATTTACTCTTGCTGAAACACTGATGAACCACGAAACCTTCCATATGCATGGCCCAGAACATCATTTCTTAGTGCCTGCCGTGTTATTGACCACTTATTACAACACTATTAAACAATATGATAACAAAAAGGAAAAAATAGAACTTGCCCGCGAAAGATCTAGAAAGATACTTGGGGGATTCTGCGGAACACATGGAGTGTGCGGCGCTGCAATTGGAACGGGTATTTTCATCAGCATCATAACAGCATCAAATCCATTGAAAAAAAAGGAATGGCATCTCAGTAATTTAATAACTGCTCAAAGCCTCGAAACGATTGCAACTCATGGTGGGCCTCGTTGCTGCAAACGGAACACCTATCTTTCTTTTTTCACTGCGATAGATTTTGTAAAGAAACATTTTAATATTGTTATTCCTCACGACACTGAAAAACAGTGTTATTTTTCTCAATTAAACAAAGAGTGTATACAATTCAAGTGTCCCTATTTTGCAATAACAGAGGAGTGAATTTTTATCTGAAATCTTATAGATTTCTCAGAAATCGATCGTATCCAAAATTTTTAATTTAACAATTGTTAAATTTTATTGACTGAATAATAGATAAATTTATAATAAATGACCTACTAATATTATATAGGCGTGAAAGAAGGAATGAAAACGACGATTTTTTTCATTAGCATCTGGGCTTTCCTTTTTATATTAATCCTTTTTTCACTAAACATTGTCACACCTGATACTGATCTTGATGGATACCATGATGAAATAGATCAATTTCCAAACAATCCAAATGAATGGTATGATTCTGACCGCGATGGATTTGGTGATAACTCAGATGATTTTCCAAATGACAAAGAATTACATAAAAAATGCCAAGTGACTTGTTTTAAAAATGAACAATTGAGTTCCGGAGAACTCTATTATCCTCCAAACTGTGATTGTTTTAATGTCTCCGATCAATGCAAATATGTCGTTGTCGAATGGCATCTTAAAAATACTAATAATGAGGCAATTCTATCAACTGAAAAAGGAATATATATTGAAATAAACAATCCCACAGTATCTCTAAGAAGAGATTACCAATTTTTTACCACCTCAGAAATAAAAAATTCATTTCGATGTCCAATTTGTTCGCAGTATGATACCGGAAAATGGAATATTCACTTCGACAACAAACTCGAAAACACAGAAGTATTCATGGATTGTGAAATTTACCGAGTGTTATGAAATACGATAAAAAAACTTTCATTTTAAAAATGAAAATATAAATAAAAAAAATTAAGAGAAAGGTCCATTAAAACTAAGTTAATGGAACATCTTTTCTTAAATCATCTTTCATTTTACGACCCGTTTGTTTTTCCCATTCTTTGATTGGAATTGAATGTTTCTCACGAATCGCATCGCCAATACCCAGACCATTATACGCACAAAACGGCACAATACCCTCCAAAGTTGTGTAATGAATTACACAACGTTTGAGCCGGTCGATATTGAGATTAAATGGATCCTGAAACCACATCGATCCCAAAAACAAACTCTTATAATGAAAACCACGTAACGAATCGTAACTTCCACCGATGGTAGCATCCTTTAACAACTGTTTCAAGTTAAAACCATGTGGTGCCTTATCATAATCAACAAAATCATCCACTTTCCGTAAAAAGGCAGCAGCAACACGAGCCTTCTTAAGAGGACCAGAAATCTCACTTTCCTTTTCAATAAAAGACAATAATCCCTCAACATCAATAAACCGAGTCACCGGAAGTGGATTACCATCATCATCCAAAAATAAGTATGTCGCACCACCACAACCAGGATGAGCAGTAAATTCAACTTGTGTTTCCCCTTTCAACATTTCAATTAACTTTGAAACCGGGAAGACGAAAGGAACAGGATAAAAATCCTCTTGAGAGATGTAACCATCGAATTCATCCTCCATTGCTTTCATCATATCAACATAATCAACCCGTTGCTGTTCCCGTTTTTTATCTTTCAATTTTTTAATACGACCACAAAATGAGATAGGTTGAAAATTCACACCTCGGACAATATCCATATTATCTAATGCAAATCGAACGATCTTACCAGTTTCGGAAAGATTTTTTCCTCCAATTAAAACGGGAACAAGAACCACTTTTAAATTTACTTCACGTAAATTTTCAATAGCCTGCTTATTCTTTTCAATCCAAGGATTCGTTTCCTCTGTGACACCATCAAAACTCATGTAAATGGTGTTCACTTTGGCCTCCTTTAACTGCCGACAATACTCTACACTATCAGCAAGTTTCAACCCATTAGTATTCACTTGAATATGAGAAAAACCAACTTCTTTAGCCATTTTGACAATATCAAGTAAATCATCTCTAATGGTAGGTTCCCCACCAGTGATTTGAATTGCTTTAGACCCCATCGGATGTTCATTTCTTGCTTGAAGCATAAGATCCTTTAATTGATCAAGCGTAGGTTCATACACGGATCCAGAGGCTCCAGCATTCATAAAACAATAGCTACAACGAAGATTACATCGATTAGTAACTAGTAAATTGGTTAAAACACTTTGAGATTTATGAATATCATACAAGGCCGGAAAATCAAGCACGTTAGTCTTTACATCAGGGGAATCAATACCCGTGACCTTGAATTTAATCCATTTTTTATAAAGCGCTGCATCATTAAAATAGATATCTTTAAACGTTCCATGTTTGTCACAGGTTTTCTGAATCCATACTTTGCCATCCTCTTCGATGATTTCAGCATCAATCTTATTGATCTTTCCTTCTTGATAACATCCTGGACAAATAGATTCTGTTTTTTCCAATATAGTCATACGCCATCAATCCATTATTTCCTGACACGTTGCCAGATTACATCCATTCATCGTAAATAAACATTTACCATTAACCTCGTTTTCATTATATTGCAAGAAAAAAATTATTCGTTTAATTTTAAGTTTGAACCGTTTCATTTGACGTTTTTTTTCCAAACTTTTTACAAGAAAAATGCTTTCCAGTTGCATAATAATGTTTGAAATGATTCAGCCAACGTGGGCTTTCATCAAAATCTTGAACGAACGAAACAAACTTAGTTAGTCGTTTCATTGTTTCTACATTCACCACATGTTCAATTCGACAAGCATCCTCATTAGCAATACAATCTGGAACTCCTAAGATACAGAGGAACTCTTTTAAAGTTTCATGTTTTTTCTTTGTTTTCTCCGCAATATCAAGCCCTTTATCTGTTAAGGTTACCCCACGATATTTTTCATAGTTGATATACCCATGCTCTTTTAATTTTTGAAACATTTCCGTGACACTTGATGGAGATATCTTAAAATATTCCGCGATGTCTTTAACTTTAGCAAAACCTTTTTCATCAATGACAAGGGAAAGTGCTTCAAGATAATCCTCTGTTCGTTCAGATGGCATATCAACATCATATATTTGGCTAGCCTAAATATTTTAGGGTCATAAAATTTTATTAAAGGTTTAAAACAAAGCACCCTACCTAGCAAACAGCTTAAATATAATTACCTCGATAATAACACGGGGACAAATCATGAAAAAAATCATTATTATCTTTTTAACCCTACTTATCCTTGCAGTAACCATCCCTAGTTCAACACCGATGCAGCAGCAAACTAATGATCTTCCAACCTCTTTTTCTTGGACAGACATCAATGGTATTGATTACACTACACCCATTAAAGACCAAAGCCCAGCACCAACATGTGAAGCTTATGCTTTATGTGCAGCACTTGAAACCATCATGCAATATGAAACTGGTGAACTCTTCCAACCTGATCTATCTGAAACTCATCTTTACTTTTACGCTGGCGGAACCTATGAACAAGGAGGAGTAAATGTTCATGATGCAGCAGACTACTTAGTTGAATATGGAGTACCAGATGAAGGATGCTATCCTGATCCACACCGACCATTCGATTATCCTTATACCAGCCTAGAAGGATGGGAAAACAGAACAGTAAAGATCACAGAATGGGGATGGGTTGCCCATGACCAGGAATCCATAAAAGAAGCATTAATCGAATATGGTCCACTTACCATCTGTATTTTTGTTTATGCTGATATGTACGATTATAACGGTGGAATATACCACCGATCAACAGATGAAATCGTTGGTGGGCATCTCGTCGCATTAGTAGGTTATAACGATACCACCCAAAGTTGGTTAGTGAAAAATAGTTGGGGATCGCAATGGGGTGATGATGGATGGTTCCATATGGGTTATGACCAAGAAATGTTTATTGATGGATGCTACGGTGGAGAAACCGGCATTATCTATGTTGACGAAGTATTTGGAAACTTTCAACCTGACGTTCCAAAAATAACCATCGACAAACCAACGATTTTTCATTCATACATCTTCAATTTCGAATTTACGCAGCTTATTAGGGGAATGCCTGGCTTCCAAAAAGCAGCACCACGAATCATCGGACCAATAGATATCACAGTTACTGCTGAAAACACAGAAAAAATAGAATTTTACGTTGACGATGAACTCAAAATAACAGATGAAAAAGCACCATTTGAATGGAAAGCAACCCTTCCCACAGGACTTCATACCATAGAAACCATCGCATATGATTCAGATGGAGAGATTTCCAGAGATATCGTCGATGTTTTTGTCATTTTATAAAACGTAACAATATTCAACTAGTACTCCTAAGAAACAGCCCACATACTTTAATATGTGAAATATGATATATTAATGATCAGCATGAAAAAAATACTACTCATCACTACGTTATTCATTCTACTATCTTCATTTCAACCAACCATCATTTCAGAATCAGAATCTGTTTTAGATCTTCCCTCATTTTTTAGCTGGAGAAATATCGATGGTATCGATTACTCAACACCAGTTAAAAATCAAGCACCAGCTCCAACCTGCGAAGCATATGCATTATGCGCAGCATTAGAAACTAAACTGCAGTATGAATCTGGTAAACTGTATACTCCAGATCTTTCAGAAACACACCTGTATTTTTATGCGAATGGAACCTATCGAGCCGGATATGTCAACATTGAAGATGCTGCCGATTACCTCATTGAACATGGAGTGCCAGATGAAGGATGTTATCCTGATCCACACCGACCATTCGATTATCCTTATACCAGCCTAGAAGGATGGGAAAACAGAACAGTAAAGATCACAGAATGGGGATGGATAGATCGGGATGAACAAGCCATAAAAGAAGCATTAATCGAATATGGACCGCTTCCTGCTTGTTTCAATTTATATAGAGATTTTAATTATTATACTGGTGGTGTCTACAAACACACCTTTGGGCCACGAAGAGGAGGACATGTGATGACCATCTTTGGTTATGATGATGAGAATCAATGCTGGATTATAAAAAACAGTGGTGGTCCAGAATGGGGTGAGGAGGGATACATCAGAATGCATTATGATTCAACATGGTTTGCTGAATGGTATGGGGAAGGAACGGGCATAATGTATATTGATGGAGCATATGGAAATACCGATCCGGATGTGCCAAAAGTGTATATCACTTCACCTCAAATCTTTCACACCTATATCCAAGGTACTGAGATTACACAACTTTTCAGAAATATTCCCTCAATTCAAAAAGCAGCACCAAGAATCATCGGACCGATAGATATCACAGTTACTGCTGAAAACACAGAGAAAATAGAATTTTACGTTGACGATGAACTCAAAATAACAGATGAAAACGCACCATTTGAATGGAAAGCAACCCTTCCCACAGGACTTCACATAATAAAAACTATAGCATATGATAAAGATAACGATAAATCTTTAGATTTATTAGACATATTTGTCCTATTTTAATACTGAAAAACCAATAGTATAAAGAAAAAATACGTTTCAATTTTTTACTCTTTATTTTTTCTTAACAGGTTGTTCTTCTACTGATACTAACACGTTATCATACACAAAGATCTTGCGTGCTGCAGTATCATCACTTACTAAAGTAAAACCTAACGATTTTAAACAATCCATAATCTTATTTTTCATTTTTAGTCCTCCATTTAATTTCTCTTAAAATAACGTATATTCCAGACTTGAATAACTTGAATTATTAATTATTCTGCTGTTTTGTGTTTCTTTTTAACAAGACTTCCTTTTAACACCCTTAATTGGGAATCTAAATTTCGGATTTTAGATTGTATATGTTTCTTCTTCGATTCAAATTTAAGTTCGGTAATCTTATGATCTTCACATTTATGTTTTAAATCATCGATTTTTTCGCGGTTTTTTTCAATGGAATGCTCCAGCCTATCTATCTTTTTTTCTAGTCTATCAAATGTGCTCATGTTCTGCCTCCAAATTAATATTACTAACTGTAACTCTGTTCAACAGTTCAAAAAAAATAACCTTTGAAAAAAGGAATTTTTGACAATGCCCACTACTCACTTGTTTCATATGATCGCCATTGTGTTTTTAAATAGGGGACGTCAGCCAATGGTGGTTGGCGGTTTAGGCTGGTAAATCCCTAGTAGGCTGCATTACCAACTATACTAACTACTATTTTTTGTTAATATAAATCTTTCGTTTAAAAAAAACCATTTCTATACTAGTAAAAATGGAGAAAAAGTTAAAAACCCCTTGATAATACTGCCAACCATGCCAGCTGAAGTTGATGAGGATACTTGTATTTCATGTGGTGTTTGCGTTGATGCTTGTCCTGTCGACGCCATCACATTAAATGATAAGGCAAAAGTTGACCCAGATACTTGCACTGATTGTGGTGCCTGTGTTGATGAATGCCCTGTTGATGCAATATCTTTATAAAAAAAAACTAAAAAAACAACAAAATTCATTTATTTTTCTTTTCTTTTTTTCTGACCAACAATTTCAGAGAAACCAGTATATTTTTGCAATACTTCAGGAACCTTTACACTTCCATCATCCTGTTGATAATTCTCTAAAATACAGGTTAATCCACGTTCAATAGCTATCAACGTTGAATTCAAAGAATGTGCCATTTGGGTAGGCATACCGTCCTTTTCTCGATATCGGATCTTTAACCGACGAGTTTGATAATCTGTACAATTACTGGTTGATACTAACTCCCTATAGGTCTCTTGAGATGGATACCATCCTTCCAGATCAAACTTTTTAGAAGCAACGATGCCAAGATCACCAGTGCAAATATTCACTTTTCGATAAGGGATTTTTAGTGATTGCCAAAAGAGTTCAGCAGTTTCAAATAAATACTCATGTTCTTCCCAACTTTTTTCAGGACTAGTAATAGAGATTTGTTCGATTTTTTCAAAATGATGTGTCCGGAAGATACCTTTTGTATCTTTTCCATGAGCTCCAGCTTCAGTTCGAAAACAAGTGGAAAAACCAGCATATCGAAGTGGAAAATCATTTTCATATAATATTTCATCTGCATGCATACCAACAAGAGGTGCTTCACTGGTTCCTACTAAAAACAAATCCTCATCTTCGATCTTATACACATCATCCCTATATGTTGGAAGAAATCCTCCACCTTCCATAACAAATCCTTTTACTAACGTGGGCGGAATGATCAATCGATATCCTCTTTTTCGAAGTAATTGTTGTGCATGTTGAATAATCGCTAGTTCTAAACTGACGAGATCATCTTGTAGGAAATAAAAACGGGCACCTGATGTTTTTGCGGCTCGTTCAATATCAGCTAATTGTAATGATTCGACAAGATCGACATGAGATAACGGTTCAAAAGAAAATGTTGGTTTTTCACCCCAGGTTTCAACAGTTACATTTCCTTCATCATCTTCACCATATGGAACTGATTCATGCAATAAATTTGGAATTTGTAGTAATAATTGATCACGTTTTTGTTTAGCTTGATCTCTTTTTTCCTCAAGTTCTTTAATTTGATCAGGGATTTTTTTTGCTTCAGCAATCACTTGAGGAATCTGATCGGATTTTCCCTCTTTTTTTAATTGTTTAATTGAATTTGTTAGTTCATTTCGTTTTTGACGAAGCAAGTCTTCTTCAGACTTGAACTGTCGCCATCGTTCATCAACAGCAATAACTTCATCAAGCATGTTCAAAAACTTTGGTTTTTTTCTTCGTTCAAGGTTACTTCGGATAAGATTAGGGTTTTCCCGGATGAGCTTAATATCTAACATAGAACACAACCGGAAAAGAACTTTCTTCTTAAGAGTCTTTTTGTTATCCCTCTCTATTTTTCAAATAAAAATTATGGTAAACCTAGTAAAACTAAGCGTAGAATAAAGCCAACACTTCCTGCAGTTGCAATCATAATCACTGTTGATTTAATTAAATCTTTTACTCCAAGTTCACGAAGTAACACAGCAAAGGTTGCTACACACGGAAAATAAATGGTGAGCATTGTCACTGCGATTACCAGTTGAAATGCAGATAATTGCAGAGGGATGAGTGTTCCTACCGCAAGATCTTTTCGTAAGAATCCAACGACAAGAGCCGTAGTTGCTTCTCCAGGAAGCCCAAACAACGCATTCATAAATGGTGTCAATGTTTGAGAGATTAGTTGCATGACTCCTATGTGATAAAGAATGTTAATGAGTAATACTCCAAAGAACAAAAAGGGTATTGCTTCTTTGAGAAACCAACGGATGCGCATCCAGGTTTTTTTTAATAATGCGTTTAATGATGGTCGCCGGTATGGTGGCACTTCTAAAAAGATCTCTGGAGAACTTCCTTTCACAAAATGATTCATGATGATTCCAAGGAGAATGTAAAGAGTGACAAGAACAAAAAAAACCAATGCAAGATAGATTACGCCAAACTGTCCAAGCACGCCAAATACCATCGCGGTTTGTGCCATACACGGCACTGCGATAGAAAGTAGTGTAGCTGAAATGAATCGTTGTTTTCTGGTTTCAAGCGAACGAGTGGATAATGCTCCTGGAACGTTGCAACCAAGACCAAGAAAAACTGAAATGATGGCGTGTCCATGCATTCCCAATTTATGAAAGATGTTGTCAACGAGGGTGGCAAGCCGTGGCATGTAACCAGTGTCTTCAAGTACTGAAAGCATGAAATAAAATGCGATAATATACGGTAGAACCATAGCGATTGGAACATACAGTCCAGTGGTTAGCATACCAAGGGACTCTTCAAAAATGATTTCTTGTCCATATTCTCCGATCAGTATGGTATGCCATATGCTATCTCCTAATATTTGACTAAGTGACGAGACAAGTGGCCGATAATATTGTTCGAATAATGGATTAAAAAGGTAATTGATCAGATTTTCTCCAATTAATCGTACCATCCAGAATGCAGCAAGAATAACAAGTAATGAAAATGGTATTCCGGTGATCGGATTCATAGTAAGGTCAGCAAGATGGTCTCGGAACGTGTGTTTTTTACGTTCTACTTTTTCCACTTTTTTGATAAGCGTTCCAATTTCTATCCATCGGCCTTCATGACTAGTCGGTTTTATCTTAGGGTTTACTGTTGCATTTTTTAAAGAGTTGACAAGTTGTTTTATACCTTCACCGGTAAGCGCTACAGTGGGTATAACTGGAATGTTGAGTAATGATTGTAGTTTCTCATGATCAATATGAATTCCAATATGTTTTGTTTCATCCCATAGATTTAAAACAATGACCATAGGGATTTGTTGTTCAAGAAGTTCTAAGGTTAGATACAGGTTTCTTTCCAGGTTCGTTGCATCGATAACATTAATGACCACATCAGCGGTATCAAGCATTTTGGTAGCTACTTCTTCAGCTTTATTTGATGCTTCAAGTGAATAGGTTCCTGGTGCATCAACAATTTCAACGGTTTCATCTTTTAGTCTGAGTCTACCTTTTGAAAAATCAACGGTGGTCCCCGGGTAATTCGAGGCGATAACGTTTGCTCCGGTTAATCGTGAGAAAACAACACTTTTTCCCACGTTGGGATTACCCATGAGAACGATTCGTTTTATCTAATCACTTCCACCATTATTTTTTTTGCCATACCTCGGCCGAGTGTGAGTTCTCTGTCGTTTATTTTAATGGTGATTGGTCCTCTGAAAGGTTGTTTCGATGACAAGGTAATAATTTGTCCGGTTCTGATGCCCATTACTTGTAATTTTTGTATGAGACCATGGCCGCCTTTTATTTGTTGAATTTTTGCACTAGATTTTGGCGGAATTTTGTCTAGTTCGATTGAATCTGTGGTCATCGTTCACCCGAATTTCTCTTGTTGTATATTAAGTTGTATGGACAAGTACTATTTATATTTTTTTTGTAAGCCTAATTAATTTAGGCATACCGAATAATATTGTGATTTTTAAAATGAAAAAAGAACAAGAAAAGCAGGTAAAAATCAATTACACATCATGAGCCCGTTGAGCAACATACAGATTCACACCAACATGTTTCCAACAATAATCATACACCACCTCCGGATCAGTTGGTGCTCTGGTTTTACATAACTCCATGGTAAATGAGTATATTCCCTGTGTTCCATATAACCAATTCTCACTAGTACCAATCGTCCCACCAAAACGAGGAATCAAATAATCACGATCGCCCCATCCATGAATCCGTAAATCATATCCATCAATTTGAGAGATATTAGATCCAATTGAAATAAATGTCTCCTCATCAGGAGTTTCCATACTTGTATGCATCCATGGATAAAAAATAATCTCACTATACGTATGATACGACAAAGAAATCTCGATATTATCATGATCTAAAACAAAATCACGAATAGCTTGAGTTTCCAGTTCTGAAAAACCATACTCCCCTCGATAATTCCAGCTTTGATCTGAAATAATAAATGGTAGCATATAATTCAACGGTAAAAAATATGGTAAAAACCATAAATAATCATAATTCCGATTTAAATCAACTCCATATGAAGTGATTTCATCAGCATTACCAAAAGACCCATAGTTAGGCGCGCGATTCTTTCGCCAATTGTATTCCACGCCATCAGGATTCACCATAGGAATCACATAAATCTCACTAGAATCGACAATAGACCTAATTCGATCTTCTGAAGGATCTTCATCTACTAATCCATCATTATCATTATCAACACCATCAAAATCATCCTCATCTACCATTCCATCACCATCTGAATCATGATTTTCTGCGTAATATGCTTCAGCAACATAATTCAAAAAGAAAATAAGAGATTCATAAGAGGGTTTTTCATTTCCATGATGAGCACCCATCAGAAGAACTGCTGGTTCGTTTTCTTTTTGACCGGGGTTATCAGATACTTTCATTCTCCAAATCGATCTACCTTCATATGTTGTTCCAATTGATTCTAAATGAAAGATATTTGAATAATTTTCAGAAAGATTATGTAAATGTTGAGTCATTGAATCATACGTATGATATTCATACGGATCAGGATCATCAAAGGAAACTACCTGTGATTCTTCAATCGAAAGCATCCCAATTGACCCATTGGAAAAAAGTAAGATACAAAGAGTAAATGTTGAAAGTAAACCTACGATTATCCGGTTCATATATTTTAATCCCCAAGTAGTTATTTTATAGAATTAATCATTATTTAACTCTTTTGTAGAGGCCGCTGAAAGATATTCAATTGTTAATTTTTATAAATCTGAGTACTCCCAAAAAACCTTAATAATAACCAGGTTTACCTATCGAGTATGTGCCTTGCCGTACCTGGAAAAATCATTGAAATCGACAAAGAAAAAAACCAAGCCGTAATCGACTATGGAGATGGCACAAAAAGAAAAGCAAATATCTCATTTCTAAACGTTTCTGTTAATGATTACGTACTCGTTCATGCAGGTTTCGCCATTCAAAAAGTTGATCCAAAAGAAGCACAAGAAACACTTGATGTTTTTCACAATATGGTAGATAAAGGAGCTGAAAAATAGTGTTTTCACTAAAAGATAAGGCACTTTCTAAAAAAATCATTCAGCAAATCAAAAATGAAAACGTATCCCTAACATTTATGCATGTCTGTGGAACCCATCAAGATTCATTAATGAAAAACGGTCTTGACTCACTTTTAAAAGAAGCAGGCATCACCATCATCCAAGGTCCAGGATGCCCAGTTTGTGTCACCACACCTCATGAAATCGAAGAAATGATTCATTTAGCAAAAAAAGGACATATCATTGCAAGTTACGGAGACATGATCAATGTTCCCGGACAACATCATTCATTACGATATCTTCGAACAGAAGGCTATGACGTTCGAACAGTGTACAGTATTGAAGATGCTGTTTTTCTAGCAGAACAGCAACCAAACAAAGAAATTGTATTTATGGCAGTAGGATTTGAAACAACTGCTCCATCAACAGCCACAGTTCTCCTCAACAATCCTCCTAAAAACTTTAGCATTCTTAGTTGCCATCGATTGATTCCACCCGCACTGAAAGCCATCGTAGAAATGGGAGAAATCAAGATTGATGGTTTCATTGAACCAGGCCATGTGGCAACAATCATCGGAGTAACACCCTTCTCATTTCTCTCTGAAAAATATCACATCCCTCAAGTGATCACCGGTTTTGAACCAATTGATCTGTTAATGGCCTCTTGGATGCTTGTAAAACAGATACAAAACGATACACCATACATTCAAAATGAATATACTCGTGCAGTAAACGAAGAAGGAAATATTGCTGCACAGAAATTACTACATCAAGTTTTTAAAATACAAGATACAGAGTGGAGGGGATTTTCAACTATTCTCTCATCGGGTATGGAACTGAAAGCAGATTTTGATGAATATGATGCTCGAAAAAAATTTGCTGACGATCTAAAAGATTTAGAACACCAAACCTTTTCAGAACCCCCTGGTTGTCGCTGTGGTGAATTACTTAGAGGATTAATCACGCCACAAGAATGTCCTTTATTTGGAAAAACATGTACGCCAAGTCATCCTGTTGGTCCTTGCATGGTAAGTGACGAAGGAAGCTGCCATATAACTTTTAAATATACGAAAAGTTAATAATAAACCGGTACCATGTTATTTCTATAGGCTAGCAGCGTAAGACAAGAAAGTGAATGATATGGTAAAAACAAGTGAACGGAAAAAGGAATTGGACCGCGAACGAACTGAGTGGCGAAAAACCCACCGATCTCTTGGTGGAAAAGTAATTCTATATCCAAAAAAACAACCTGAACACGTTAATGCGCGTGGGAATAAAACGTATAACTGGTTTTGGAAAAAAATTCTTCTTCCAATCAATATGCATGACATCCCTGCATTGATATCCATGATGAAACAGCGTATCAACCGGGAAGATGATAAACGGAAAATCCGAAAATTTCGAACCATGATCGGAATGGCCAATGATGCATATCAATTAAAACAGCTTGAGGATATTTCAGAATATGATTCCGATTTACAGATGGGAACGGATGCTGCTTTAAACAATACAAAAGGATTGCTTTATCAAGGTGGGAAGATGTACTCCACCGAGTTAAATGAACAGGAAGATACCATTCTTATCAGGGACATGGAAGGTATTATCGTAGATATTCACTATGGAAATAATGGCAGTGAAGTATCTCAAGATCAACAGCAGTCTACAAATGCTTCGATATACAAGGATTGGAATTACCATTCCGAATCGTAGTTAACAGGAGTAATTGCAAGATTCGCCAACATATAATATAATGACGACTGTTATCGGGGAGGGCAGGGGATTGTGAATTCCTCATTCTTTTGTACTTTTTT
>CAYPUK010000147.1:0-3147 GCA_964414035.1 uncultured Thermoplasmatales archaeon
GGTGAAAACACAAAATAAAAAAATCAAAATAGATCATTTTTTTCGCAGATTTTCCGTATTTTTTAGTACCACTATAGAAATTCAACAAATTTATATAGATTTATCTGTTCCCCTGCCGAGAGGTTAACATATGAATAATATATTAAAAAATGGAATGATTATTGCAGGATTATTAGCACTAATTCTTTCAAGTGTATCAATTTCTGCAGAAACAGCAACTGATGATACCGGTGATGTTTGGGTTTACGAAGTTGGAACCACGGGTATGACATATAATCAATATTCAGGAACAAGAGACAACGTTGATGTGACAAGTGTCAGTTATGAAATATCTGATTCAACGGTGACCGCCACGTTAACTGTCGCTGGAGAAATAGTAAATGATGCATATTATACATACATGATTTATCTTGAAAACCCTTCAGGTCAATATTATGCCTCGTATTCGGCGGGAAGTGGTATATATATGGGCACCGATAAATACATGGGCGCATTGGGAGAACTTAACGATCCTGTTTCTGGTGATACATTTACTGCGATTTTTGAGATTGATTATCCTGAAGATAGTTTTGAACTGTATGGATTTGCATCTGAAACCGTTGATGCAACTGAACAATATCATGATTATGCACCAAATATGTTTGCACCATATTATGAAGGTTCCACCGATGATGACGAACCGGTTGATGACACAGATCCTGGTGAAGATACTGAGACAGAAGACACAGATGACACAGGTAAAACAGATTCCAACGATTTAAATTCTGATGAAAGCACAGACAAGGTTGATAACACTGATCCAAATATAGATGGTGATAAGGGCACACCTGGTTTTGGAGTTTTTGTATTGATTGCTGCTTTTGTAGCTGCTGTTTTTATAATAAAGAGGAAAAATTAGAAAGCAAATACTGTTTTCATTTATCTTTTTATTTTTTTCAATAATTTTTTCCATTCATTACAATATGTTATGATTTTGATTTTTTTTCGATAAATATATATGAATGATCATGATATCCATTTGAAAAAAAATGGAGAAATCTAATGAAAAAATTATTAGCGATGTTGATATTTTTTGCTTTTATAGCAACTATTGCAACAACTACTTCAGCCCAATCGAGTTCAATCACAGATCAAACTGGTGATGTCTTGCATTATAGGGAGCAGGATGGAAGTTGGACATGGGGCGCAAACATTGAAAACAAACCAAATATCGATATTACTGAAGTAAACTATGTGGTGAACGGCGATACAATCTCTTTATCGTTAACGGTAGATGGAACAATCAGTACTTCTGAATTAGTGGGCTATTATGTATATTTGATTACAAGTGATTCGAGTTATACTTTTTGGCACTTAGGTAATGAAGATTTTGGCATGGCAACGAGTACTGGAGATGGTGACTTTCAATATAGTGATGCCGATGTAACCGTTAGTGGAGATACGATGACTGCAACATATGACGTTGTTGGAACCTTTTCAACGATTGATGACTTCTATGGTTTGGCCCATGAATACACTGTTAGTGGTGATACATCTAGTGAATGGTGGACAGACTATGCACCAAATGATGAATCACCATATGAGGCTTCAGACCCAAATCCAACTGACCCAACTGACCCCGATGATCCAACAGATCCAAGTGATCCAACTGGCTCAACAGGTGACACCTCCGAATCACTCACAGATCCCGCAAATGATGTGTATATGCCTGGAGGGCAAACAGGAATAAGTAACCAGCAACATCTGGATATTAGAGAAATCACCTATACTTTTGATGACAGTGGACTTATGTTAACAATGGAATTACAGGGCACTGTTTCAGATGACATTACATATACAGTTACACTAGAGACAGAGGATGCTTCTTACGTTATGATATACGATTATGGGGAATGGTTTAATTCAGCAGCAAGTGAGACTGGAGAGTTTCTTCCTTATTTACCCGGAGCTGAAGATGGAACTGCTTCAGGTAATACCATTACTGTACTTTTCGATAGCATTGGCTCTTCTACCACTGCGGTTGATTTCTGGGGACAAGCACTTGAACTAGGTGGAGCTAGGGATGATGTTCCAAATGAAAATAATGGAGATGCAGGCGATGGAAATTCGAACACCGCCCCTTCAAATGGAACACCTGGTTTCGAATTTTTCCTGCTAATATCTGCATTTGTAGCAATAATATTTATCGTAAAAAAGAGACACTAAAAAATCTCTTTTCCCTTCTTTTTTTTTTATAGCAATGAAAGATTTCCTGTTACTTGGTCAACTAAATTATTTGGGCCGGGACCAACACCAAGAACCGTTTTTGTACCTGTTGGAATCTCAGTATGCCCGGCATCTGATACAATAACTGTTGCAAGTTTCAAATCATCCGCTTTTCTTTTTAACTCAATAAAATCATCAACCGTCTCAGTCTTTACTACTGCTTTTTTTGCTCCTTCATGCATCCATTTTGAAAACCATTTCTTATTTTGTTTTTTTGTTTCAAGCGCACAAGTGACTGCAGCATGAGCAACCTGAGCAGCAAGTTTTCCTTTTGAAAGATTCAAATCCTTTCGAGTAACAATAACCATCTTATAATCAAACGATTCATTTATCATACACGAACCCCTTCTTTTTTTCTTCCTGCCGTTTCCATCGTTCTCCTAACCGTTTTGCATTATGCTGATCAACTAATCCTTTCACAATGATCTTTTTCCCATCAGATTCAACATGTTTCAAAGGAATACCAAGATAGGAACCATCTGATTTGATGATCACTAAATCACCCTCAACGCTAATACTTTCACCAATTAAATGGCCTAATCCATCAAAAACGAATTTACAAACAAGCGAATCAAATTCTGACGAAGAAGTGTTCTTACGTTGTTTTTTAGATTTAAACCCTATGAAAAACATCACCCTCAAAAAAAGAATCATAGTATATGAATCCATCTGTTATCCGATAATGGTCAGCCGTGTGAAGTTTTAAGAATTTCAGGTCCGTGTTCTAAGAGATTTTTTCCATTTTTTTGCAATGTTTGAATTACACTCAGTAAAATCTCATAGTCATGAGATCCTTTTTCTGAACGAGTACCTCCCATGATCTTACGAGCGATCACTGCGGGTCGCAGTGCTCGTTCAGCAGCATTATTCGTTCCATCAACA
>CAYPUK010000148.1:0-21649 GCA_964414035.1 uncultured Thermoplasmatales archaeon
ACTGCTTTAAGTGCTTGATACAAGTTAATATCATGGGGACTTCCATCAGCTGCAGTAATGATCACATCAGGTCTTTTCCTAATTTTCTTACTGAACAACTTATCCACCAGTTTAACACCTTTATCCATCACCTTTTTAGCTTCACCCGTCCAAAGACCAACAATATCATGCGTTTGATTAAGCACTGCTCCGATCATAAAATCACAACCAGCAAACGATAGTGCTTCATCCATTTCAACTGAAATTGGATTTTTTTCTCGACAACCTGTTGTTGCATATTCGTCAAACATCATCGCATGATTCTTTTGAATAGTTTCAGCTGAAGCAATTCCTGGAAGGATACTTTTTCGCGTGCCCCCATATCCAGCAAAATAATGATATTCAATATCACTAATCACGATTTTAACATCCGATTCAACATAGGTTTTATGAATCTTAATATCATGACCAAAGGTTGAAGAGCCAACCGTTACATAAGAACTATTCTTATTATCATTTGAAATAACCGTATACTTCTGCACAATTGATTTACCAAGTAATTCAATAAGTTGATCTTGGGTTGGAGGCTTATGGGTTCCTGTTCCAATAAGAATAGTAATATCACTAGTAACAATCCCACCTTTTTTTAGTTCACCTAACACGATTGGAAGGAGTTGTTTACTTGGACAAGGACGAGTATGATCATCAACAACGATAACTACTGAATCACCGGATCTGACAAGATCTGAAAGCAAGGGAGTATCTAACGGTTGATCAAAAGCTTGACTTACTAATTTTTCAAAAGAAGGAGGAGTATCAATCTTATTTCCTGAAACATACTCAACAGAATAATTTTTAGGAATAGTAATTGTTTGACTGGTTTTTCCATAGGGCAGCGTGTACTGCATAATGAAAAGAAGAAAAAAAGGGGTATTTTATTGTTTGGCGTATTCTTTACTCCATCGAACTCTACGAGGGGCTCGACCGAGTTTGATCATGTTCTTCTGACATTTGTTTTTGCAGAAATAAAGCACCGTTCCATCTTTTTTCGCATAGATCTTACCAGTTCCTGGTTCGATTTCATTTCCACAAAACGAACAACGTCTTTGTTCAACCATAAATTATACAACCTCATACATTATTTTTTTAACGTGGACCACCAAGACTTTTTGCTTCACGTTGCGTTTCGCTTAACATCAAGGTGTCACCTAGTTGAACTGGACCCATCACATTACGAGTGATGATCTTTCCTTTATCTCGACCATCAAGCACTCGAAGTTTGACTTGTTGTGCTTCTCCAGCCATTCCAGTTCGTTGGATGATTTCCACGATTTCACACGGTGTTCCTTCAACCATGATAGATCACAATCAATTACTATTATATTTATTCTTGTTTTTGAAGTTCAGCGACTTTTTTACTTAAGGTCTCAAGCGTCGTTTTATCTTTACCTGGATTAATCACTGCAATCGCGGTGGTTGGTACCAGTAGACCTGCTGAACTGCCAAGTTCATCTTTGCTTGGCACATAAGCATACGGAATGTTTTTTTCTTCACAGAGAATAGGCATATGAGCAAGAATCTCTTCAGGGCTTACATCTTCAGCCATGATCACCATTTTTGCCTGTCCTCGTTCAACTTGCTTAGTTACTTCATTAGCACCCTTGCTGATCTTCCCGATATCTCGAGCTTTTTCAACAAGATCATAGGCTAAGTCTGAAACTTCTTTTGGGGTTTGAAATTTTACGTACATTGCCATAGTCCTTTTAGCCTCCTAAGTTTTTGAAGCTTTCATTGATAACACTTTCAAACTTCTGGGAAAGCGCGATTACTCTGCAATGGAGGAGCTATATAAAAACCTTTTTAGCGAAAAGAAGTGTTTTTGCTCGGTTATTTCTAGAGTGAAAGTGGGATGCGTTCTACTTCTAAATGATCAGCGGTTGGATATTCTTCAATAATAAAAAATGAGAGTTGAAAAGATGATAGTTTTTCAGAGAGATCATTGGCAAGTTGTGGGTGAAGTTCAATTCTTTTTTTCTGAGTATTGACAAGATACCCGTTTTTACTTACGTTCCGTTTTTCAAGAATGTTGATAATGTCTTTTATCACATATTTTTTTGTTTGTTCGATGATTCCTTTAAGCAGAGTTCCTTCTTCTGTGATGATATCATGATTTGTTGCGATGTTTTTTGCTCGTCGTTTCATTCTATTGGAAAGTTGCACGCCATCCTTAAATGATGAAGAACAATAATGAATCCCAATATGATGCGGACGGCGTTCAAAGTAGGTGAGCACTTCATACGCGGTTTCTTGACTTTGTGTTGCTGCAGCTGAGATATCATCTTTCATTTGATAACCCTTAAGATATAATGCTTGTTCATTTTGCTCAGAGAATTCTAGTTCATTAAGATTGATGTAATCTATGTTATATTGGTCAGCCCAATTGATAAGGTCGATGATTTCTTTTGTTTTATTTGGAAGAGATGGTATTTCAATAGCAGTATCAATCGAGAGTATTGCAGTCTTAATAATATCTTTTGCTTGAGGACTATCGTTCATATTTGACCAAAAAAGAGGTTCAGGATGAAAGCGGATTTCATCTAAACCAGCTTGTACCATTTCTTTTATTGAATCAGTATTTTTTAATCCAGAGGTATAAAGGTGAATGTGAAATGTTTTCCCAAAGGTTTCTTTTAATAATTTGATGTATCGAATGGTTCGATCTGGTACCATGAGTGGATCTCCACCAGTGATACCTGCTCCTTTAGCTCGTATTGCTTGTGCTTCTTTGATAAGAACTTGCGTATTGTTTTCATCGGTTAACTGCCATTCATCAGCAAAAATAACATCTTTGTGTTGTTTCCGTTTGCTTAATGGACAGTAAAAACAATGCGCTGGGCACTTCCCTGTGATCAACACCACCATCTTTGATCCCTCTGCACACATCTTACAAGCCCGGGATAATGGTTGAAGATACTGGCTTTGATGCAACCAATGATATCGTTTCGTCATAAAATTAGTTCAATCCTTCTTGAGTTATTTGAAACACACTCGATTTTCCTTCAGGTTGAGATCGATGTTTTATAAGTGTTGCTCTTCGTTTGTTCACTCCATTTTTTTCAAGTTTAACCACGGTTTTAACCAAGTGTTCGACGTCTCGATTAGTAAATGGTTTTACATCTCCACTTTTGTCAGTAAATACTTGTTCGACGACTAATACATACAAGTTTTGATCTCGTGCTGCTTTTTGTAAACAAGCGATTTGTCTAGTGAAACTTCGCATACATTCCTCTTTGTTTTCATCAAGATGCAATCGATAAAACATGTTAATGGTATCAACGATGATGAGTTGTACGTCTTGGATCTTAATTGCGTTTTGGATCATTTTTTCTTGATCTGATTGAGTAGTTGGTGAAAAAATAAGAATGTTTTTTAAAAGATTATCTTGGTTTTCCTCTGGAAGTATTTGATGTAACCTTTGCATAGAAACACCTTCACTGTCAATGTATGCGACTTTTTTTCCAGTTAGTGCACATTCTCTTGCAGCTTGCAAGCAAACATTTGTTTTTCCAGTTCCTGCTTCTCCGAAAAGTTCTGTGATAATCTTTTGTTCCAGTCCTCCCCCAAGTATGGAATCTAGGGGACTGCATTGTAATGGTAAATGATTCATCATCTTCAACAGGTGAGATGCAGGTATCCTGCTAAAAATGTTACGTTATAATATGGTTACAAAGATATTGGTGAAATGGGGTTATCAATTGTTAAATTTAATGTAAACGGTTCAGTTCATAAGATGAATTTAGAGTTTTTACATTTTTTTACGTTAAATTTTACCAAAAAACATAATTTTTAATTATAAATAATGACAACATTTATATGAGTCATTCTCATTCATGCAGAAAAATAATTGCGTTTGATATTTAAAAAAGTTTATATAAGATGTGATATGCATGGCTAAAAGAAGTAAAAAACAGGTAAAAAAAGATGAAAACAAGGTTATTAAGATTTTACAATCTTATGCCAAGGAAAGTATCGATACGCTCGCAGATAAATGTGGTTTCTCCGGACCCAAAGTTCGCCGGATCATGAAAAAATTAGAAGAA
The DNA here is from genome assembly GCA_964414035.1 of uncultured Thermoplasmatales archaeon. GTDB lineage: Archaea > Thermoplasmatota > E2 > DHVEG-1 > DHVEG-1 > EX4572-165. Next base: position 4,080 of record CAYPUK010000148.1, read on the forward strand.
AATGAAACCATTTGGGGTTATCATGCCGTAACTGATTATGAGAAAATCAAGAAGAACGAATATATCTTATTGATCAGAAAAGCAAATATGCCTCTTGATAAACTTGCCAAAAAGATCATTGCTCGGGATATCGATGATAAAGCTGAAGAACTGGATGTAATGATTGGATCGAGTTATTACATGCATGGAATTTATGATTGGTTGATCTGTTTTGTTGCTAATGATTTACCACATGCCAAAAAATTTGAAAGTGAACTGGTGAAAATGTATAAACCATACGTTTCCGAAACTCAGTTACTTGAAAATATTTTTCCAGTAAAACGATGTGGAATCAATAATCCACATGTTGGTGAACTCAAAGAATTTTTATAAATTCTTTTTTTCTTTTTTTATTTTATTGTTTAGTAAATGGCCCATCGATATCAAGAGTTTTTGAAATGGCTTTGCAGAGTTCAAAGACCGCTTGTTGTTGAGCTTTTTTTGGTTTGAAGAGTTGTTGAGGTTGAACATTAAGCCTCTCGTAATCTGAAAAAAAATCAGTATTCACCATATGTAATTGGTCATCTAAACAGTTGCGAATGTGGAGTAAGAACGCGTGTAATTGGATGAGTTCGTCTTTTTGCATCCATCAACCCAATACCCTAATATATTTTGAGTTTATAAAATTAATCTTTGGTCTATTTTTGGGAAAAAAAGGAATTTTTTTCAAAGTTTTAAATACTAATTGTAGGGAGTGATCAGGTAGTATGTTCACCTTTTTTATTTATTATCACGGGTAAGCCATGCTAATGCCTTATCTTTGTTTTCAACTGTTTTGAATTGAATATGGGTAATGGTTTTGAGGAATTTAATAAATGTTCTTTGAACTGGCGTTGAACCTAGGATTGCAACTTTTTTTATTTTCTTATTTGCTAGTTTCGCCGTTTTCTCAATTGTTCTGAAAACCTCAGTGTTTAGATATGAATCAGTGATGTCAACAAGTGCTAAAACATCGGTTTCATGAGTTTGGTCTAAAAAGGAGGATAAATCGTTAATTTGATCGATGAAATTTTTTCCATATAATTTGGTGAAATCGATTCTTAGAATTCTATGTTTATTTTTTGTAATCCAGTTGATCCTTGTAAATGTCACTGCCTCACCGTATACTATTTTTTGTAACTCCTGTTTTAAAAGTGTTGGTTGGTAAAATTGCAGGTTGCATACTCTTTCACTTAATTTTGATTATGCAACGAGTTGAATCTTACCTCGAAATAAATGTAATATATTTTTTACAAATTCGAAAGGTATAAATACATAAAATGTAATATATTTTTTACATCAACTGTTGAGCGTGATCGAAATGCCAGTCAGTAAAAAAGTAAACACCAAAAAAAACATGAAAACAAAATATGCAGGAGCAATCACCATCATCTTTATTGGAACAGTCTTTCAACTCCTTGAAATCGGAGGAACACAATTCGCAGGATTCCCAAGCCTCGGATTATGGATCATCTTCACCGGATTCATCATGCTCTCCATCATATCAATAAGCATACTTTCAAAAAAAGAAAAAATCATCGACGAACGAATGGAACACATCGGATACAAAGCATTCAGAGTAACCACCCTTCTTTTAATTTTAGTTCTTTTCTCAACCATGGTCATCGATGGAATCTACACCCTTAATACTCCATATTATCTATATGCAAGTTTTCTCATTTGCTTTTACATCTTCTCATACCTAATTTCCTATAAAATCATTGAACGAAACAACTAATCTAAAAAACTGAAAAATAACGAGGTGCAAGCAATTGAAAACCAAAATAACTAATTTACGAAAAAAATATGAAATGACACAACAACAACTAGCTGATACCGTTGCAGTCACCCGCCAAACCATCATCTCATTAGAACAAGGGAAATATAACCCATCATTAGAACTAGCCTATAGAATCACGAAAGCGTTAAAACAAAAACACATCGAAGACGTCTTCATCCTCGAATAAACTATTAAAAATAAAAGGAGAAGGGAATTTCCCCTCCCCTCTTTTTGCCTCCTTTGGGAAATAGACCCCCTTCAAAAAAGGTAACACTATATCAGTATTTAAATATTTCATCACCAATTATTTTTTAAAGAAACAGGCACGAGAAATTACTTAACATTCCAACATAATTACATCTAAAAAAAATTTTAAAAGCAACCTTAATTCATATTACCAAATAATTCACTTACCTTTTCCTTTAGCACACAGGTTTGACATTTACTCCCCGTTGTTGGTTCACCACAAACCTCACAAGATTTTAACTCAGCTGGTGGAAACTGAGTTCGTAAAGAATCACGAATTGCATCAAAACTATGAAGAATACTATGTCTTGTCCCTGGATTCTTTGTTTCCAAATTATACAATATCTCTTTGAATGTTCCTCGTAATGCATCCGCAGAATACGGACACATACTTTCATAAAAATCAATACCATGAAGTAACGCATAAATCGCATTTTCCTTTTCGGGGATCCACCGAAGTGGCATCATCCGAGGAACTAAACCAGGTTGCACATGCAAATGAGGACCAAGCCGAGCAAGTTTTTTCATATCAGCATTCACAAAATTCATCAAAATAGATTGAGCCATATCATCAAGATTATGGCCCGTTGCCAACCGATCAACATTTAATTTTTTAGCTAATGTGTTCAAACAATGCCTGCGAAACACCCCACAATAACTACATGCCCCAAGCGGAGAACTGTTTACCTGTTGAATCTCATCCATACTCCATCCAATCACCTCTTCAAAAGAAACCTCATAATACGAAATATCCCACTCATCACACGCTTTTTGAACTTTTTCTAAACTCTTATTTCGATATCCACTAATTCCTTCGTTCACACTTAATGCTATCACTTCAACATCAGGCCTATGAGAAAAAATACGATGAAGTAACAATAATGTTACAATACTATCCTTCCCACCAGAAACCGCAACCCCAATCCGAGAATGAGATGGAGTTTTCCCTTGTTTCTTAATCGTTTTCTTCACTCGCTTCTCAACATATATAGAGAAATGATCGCTACATAAATGCGTTCCATTATAGCGAATAAAAGCAACTGAAGGTTTCTGACATTTACTACAAACCGGAATCATATAACCAATGAATGAGAACAAAATCTAACCATAAAAAATCTTTGTATCCTTCAACTCACAATCCATATTTTTCAATAACATTAATACAGGTTAAAAAGATACCAGCATGCAAAAAAAATCATATCATTATTTGGGGAGTCAAAGAATATGACCATAACCATTACTGGATCAGATCTTACCATTGAACAAGTAGTCTCAGTGGCAAGACATCATGAAAAAGTCAAACTTGACACTAAAGCACTCGACCGTATTAAAAAATGCCGAGCGATGCTAGAAAGAAAAATCGATGCTCACGAAATCATGTATGGCGTGAATACTGGCATCGGTGAATTTTCAGAAGTCGTTTTAGACGATGAACAAGTGAAACAATTCCAGAAATATTTAATTTATAATCATTCCGCAGGAATCGGTGATCCTGCACCCATTGAATACGTACGTGGTGCAATGCTTGGTCGAATCAACGTGCATGCTCATGGACAATCCGGATGCAGACCAATTATTACGCAAACCCTTGTAGAAATGCTCAATAAAAACGTTACTCCCTATGTGTGTCAAAAAGGAAGTGTGGGCGCCTGTGGTGATCTAGCACCTATGTCACAAATTGCTCTTGTTCTTCTCGGGGAAGGAAAAGCTTACTACAAAGGAGAACTCATGAGCGGAAAGGAAGCAATGGAAAAAGCTAAAATTAAGATCCCAGGGTTAAAAGCACGTGACGGATTAGCAGTTATTAACGGATCAAACGTGCTCACGGCGATGAGTGCTATTTTTTTAGTTGATGCCTTTGCATGGTTAAAACAAGCAGAGATTGCTGCAGCAATGAGTCTAGAAGCATTAAAAGCAAACATGAAACCATATACTAAAAAATTACATGAAGCACGAGGATTTCATGGAGCAATCACTTCAGCTGAAAACATTAACCGATTAATTAAAAACGGAGATTTAAAAAACGAAAAAATCAAAACCAAAGTGCAAGACGCTTATTCCATGCGATCCACACCACAAGTCATCGGATCTGCTAAAGATGCACTTGTTTATGCCAGATCACAAGTAGAAATCGAACTAAATGGTGTTGGTGACAATCCCGTATTCTTCCCAGATGAAGACTTACAACTTTCTGGAGCGAACTTCCAAGGAACACCAGTAGCAGTTCCCATGGATATGGCTGGAGCTGCAATCACCATGGTGAGCGTTATGTCTGAACGACGGATGAACCGATTGAATAATCCTGCACTTAGTGAAGGACTCCCAGCATTCCTTACAAAAGGAGCTGGAATGTTCTCTGGATTAATGCTAAGTCAATACACTGCAGATATGCAAATCGTTGAACAACGCATCCTTTCTGCTCCAGCTTGTATTCAATCAATTCCTGCAGCTGCAGATCAAGAAGACTTTGTTTCAATGGGAATGAACACCGCAATAAAAAACATGCAAATCCTGGATAATGCATATGGAGTTCTAGGTATTGAATTCATGGCTGCAGCTCAAGCACTTGATTTTAGAGATTACACCTTTGGTGATGGCGTACAAATAGCTAAAGACACCATTCGAAAACATGTAAAATTTCTTGATGTCGACCGACCACTCTATCCGGATCATACAAAGATGAAGGAACTAGTGAAATCAAAAGAAATACTTCATGCTGTAGAACAAAAGATTGGGAAACTTGATTAAATCATCCATTCCAATTTTTTTATTTTTCTTTTTCAATCTTTTTTTAACATTGTATTTGCTTCAAACTCAAAAGCAATGACTGGATGTTCCAAAGAAAAATTTGTAATGGTTCGTGGATGAAGTTCACCGAAAAACCCAAGGAATTTTTCATCAGAGGTTACTTGTGCACATCGTCCATTGATGAATGCAGGATGATCGAATTCTTGAATATCATACTTGATGCCAAGGTCTCGGAAGATAGCTTCAACAATTGATTTACACTCAGTAAAATTAGCATGAGCACTACTTTTTAATCCACCTAAATGATACTGATTCTTGTATTCTTCATTTGAAACAATACCTAATTCAAAGATTTGTTGCGGAAGTGAATGATGTTTATTATCAGCAAGCATATGCAATAAAGAAGGAAGTAAACTTACGCGCAAACACGTGTAATCTTCTCCGATCGGATTTTGAATTTGCACATGATCTGTTTCTTCTAAGCCAAGTTTTTCAAATTCATCTCGTTCATTAGACAACGTAAACGTGGTGACTTCATTAAATCCCAAACCAATCAAACTCATTCGTACATTTTGAGCAGTTTCCTTATGAGTTAATGGTTGACCAAAACTAAAGGAACTAGGGATCTCATAATCAATATTATCATATCCATAGCCAACGGCTACATCTTCAATTAAATCAATTTCATGAATAATATCAGCTCGCCATGAAGGAATAGAAACCATAAGCGTTTGATCATCTTTTTTTGCTGCATCATAACCCATTTTTGCTAAGTAAGATATAATTTCTTCATCTGAAAGATCCAAACCAAGAACTGCATTAACTCGATTAATAGACAAGTTTCTTTTTTCTTCATGTAAATTGGGACTAATAATGGTTTGATCTCCATCAACAATCTTTGTTGAATACACCGTTCCTCCACGTTCAGCAAGAGCAGTAACAACAATTGCTAACGCATGATGAATTGCTTGTTCATCAGATCCAGTCACATCAATAAATAGATCAGTAGTAAAAGGAGTCACTTCAGTAAGGATTCCATTAATAATCGGTGGAAACGAAAGCACATTATCATTCGCATCAACAATTAATGGATATTTGTCAGCATCTTCTAATAGTGAAGCATACGCTATTCCTTTTTCATGAGATGAAAGAATCTCTGAAAGGGTCATAGATTCAACTTTTGCCAGTGGAACAAATTGATATGCATCGGGATCAACTGCTTTATAGGTAAATGGTGATTGAACGGGATCAGCATTATGCACACCAATCGCTACCTTCTTCCGATTCCGTCCAATGCCAAAATGCAGTTTCTCCTGCAACTGCATAAGTGAAGTAATCAGTTCATCAGTCATCTCCACGTTTTTAACTAGCGCACAACGAACAAAAGGCCGAACTTCTTTGACTGAAGGATCAACATTCATTACGATATCTGATTCTTCCACAGGATATTTCGTTAAACCTGGCTTAATATCAAAAAAGGCTCTGGAGGCACGAACGATTCCTTCAACTGATGATAAATCAGGTCGATTCGGAAAAAACTCAATACTAATCTCATCATCTTCCATCTTATCAAAATCAGCACCAATCATGGGAAGCCGTTTGATAAGATCCTCTTTTGAAATGGTTTCTCCAAGAAGCTTGATATAATCTTGATAATCAAAGTTAACAACTGGCATACACTTTCCCAAAATAAAATAGGGGTATATTTGATTTTGCAAAAACAAACAATTAATTTGGGTAAAAAAAAACTGAATAGTGATAAAAACTTTTAACCAGGTAATGTTTTACATTTTTTCAAAAGGAAATATTGGATTGGGACTCACAATAAAGTATTAGTGAAATAATTCATGGTATATCCAGATAATGGTTACCCATTGGACAAACTGCTATTAAACACCATAACTATTAACATAAATTAACACTATTACCGTTTAAACTCAGCCTAACTATCGTACTATGGCTGATGAAAAAAATCCTTGGTGGAAATAAAGATGGATCTAAAACAGGAAAAAATTGCAACACTTCATGAATTCAATGTGGAAAAAAAACAATTAATGAAAACCGTGAGTGATTGTGTTGTCGAACGACCAGTTTCTGTTGTTATGCCTATGCTCTACCGAGAGATCAATGGTGATGCATTAGGAACGATTAAAAAAGGATTGAACAAATGCACGTATCTTAGAGAAATCATTATTCCACTTGCTGCTCAAAACGAAAAAGAATTTGAACATGTAAAACGATTTTTTTCAGATTTAAAAGTGCCTCATCTCATCATGTGGTGTAATGGACCAAAAATCGAACGATTACTACAAGGATTACAATCAGAAGGAATTGATTTATTAAAATACCGAGGAAAAGGACGGGATGTCTGGTTAGCATTAGGCATTGCTGCTCTTAGGTCTTATGCCGTTACATTACATGATGCAGATATCCTGCTTTATGATGAAACAATACCTACAAAACTAGTGTATCCTATTCTAGAACCGGAACTAGATTTCAAATTTAACAAAGGATATTATGCAAGAGTAAACACTGAAAAAGGAATCATGTATGGTCGAGTAGTTCGATTATTCCTTCATCCGCTTCTTGAAGCACTCGAAGAACAACATAGTGCTCAAGTTGAATTTGTTAAATTCTTACAATCATTCCGGTATCCATTATCCGGAGAATTTGCATTAACTAGTGATCTAGCTCGTGATGTCGACATTCCAGGTAATTGGGGTATTGAAATTGGTGTTATGGCTGAAATGTATCGAAATGTGATAACCAAGCGAATTTGCCAGACCGATCTAGGTTTTTATGATCATAAACATCAAAAAATCGGTGATGAAGACCAAGGTCTAGTTAAAATGACCGGAGATATCCTTGAAACACTGTTACGAGTGTTAATCGAGGAAGATCAACTTAAGATATCTGAAGACTTTATTCGATCCCTGCGAGTATTATATCAACGGTATGCTCAAGATGCTATTCGAAAATATCATGCTGATGCTCATTTTAACAATCTCAAATATGACCGTCACATCGAAGAGAATATGGTTGAACAATTCGGTAAACAAATAACAGCTTCAGGGAAACATTATTTACAACATCCTGTTGGATCTCGCATTCCTGATTGGTTACGAACCATTTCAGCGCGAAAGAAAATCCGTGAACAACTCCTTGATGTTGTTATCATTGATAATGAGAAGTAAACCATCTGAAAAAAAATGTAACGTGAACGTGTAGCGATAAAGAATAGGAGACAAACAATCTATGAATCAAGACTGGAACAAAGCATTAAGTTTAGACTCAGAAATTGTGAATAAATGCCATGAAATAGGACCAATCGACATCATGGTCGGCGTCCTTTGTAAAAACGTTGAATCAACAGTGTTAAGTGTGTTAAACATCATAAATGAAGGATTATACCGTTATTTCCCAGATTATAATCTTGCAATCGTCGTTTCAAAAGCACCATCTAGCGACAACACTGATGAAGCAATTAATCTTTTTCAACCCTATAAAAACATTCACACCATTGTTACAGATGATATCGTATCCGGAGGAAAAGGATCTGGGGTAATGACCATTTTTGAAATTGCTCATGAAGCACAAGCTAAATGCGTAGTGCTCATGGATGGAGACCTACTTAGTATTCAACCAAGTTGGGTCCAAACCATTGCTAATCCTGTAGTATATGGTCGATCTGATCTTACCGTTCCATATTATATTCGTGATAAAAACGATGGCGTGATTACCAATAATTTAGTATATCCGTTTACCCGATCACTATATGGAATTGATATTAGACAACCAATCGCTGGAGAATTCGCATTATCAAAACATTTGTATGAAACGTTACGAAATCACCCGTTGCTTCCACCCGATTTTGGTATTGACATTTTTATTGTAACCACTGCTGCAGCGGAAGGATACTATGTGAAAGAAGGATTATTTTCCCTAAAAATCCACGAGTCAACCACACATTATCTTGAACCAGAAAAATTCCTGATACCAATGTTTCGAAAAGTAACCGGAAGCATGTTTGAACTCGCTAAATTCTATGAACAATACTGGAAGAAAAAACCATCTCGATGGCAACCAAAACATCATCGCGAATGCTTCAGTCAACATCCAATTCCAGTCAATATTAACGTTGATGAAATGAATAAATCATTCCAACAAGAATTCATCTCAAACAAGGAATACATGAAAAACTACTTGCCAGAAGATTTAATCGCTAACGTGGACCATGTCGCTAATGATGGAGAAAAATTCGATGCGAACCTTTGGGCTAAAATCGTGTATCAATACGCTTCATCATATAAAAACTTAGAAAATGATGCAGATAAATACACATTACTTGACACCTTGAAAACATTATGGCTTGGAAGATTTGTTAGCTACGCTCATCAAGTACAAGACATGAGCAACAATGAAGCTGAAATCATTATTCAAAAACAAGCGGAAATCTTTGAAGAAAAATTTGATTATTTAAAAAATATCTATTGATCAAATCCATAAAAATAAGTTAATTCATAGGTTCAAAATGGATGGTGAAATAAAATGAAAATTTATGCAACAGCTGATATCCATGGAGCACAACATCGTGTGAATGATGCACTCATAGCGATCAAGAAACATAAGCCAGATGTTATTGTTATCGCTGGAGATATCACCCAGTTTGGTCCAGCTGATGCAGCAATAAACATTTTAAATCAATTTCCAACACCAATCTACACCATTCCAGGAAACATTGATACTGCGGATGTGTGTGAAGGAATAAAAAAAACAAAAGCAGTGAATCTACATAAAAAACAAACTCAAGTTGATGGATTAACATTTACCGGTGTCAATGGCGTTGATGATGCAGAAACTGAACTCTTTTTTACTGATGACACACTCAAATCATATTTAGAACAAACCGATGTACTCATCACTCATGTGCCCCCATATGGTTTTCAAGACAGTGTTTTTCTTGGAAAACATGCGGGTAGCAAACCACTTCGAAAAATCATTGATACCTTTCATCCACTCCTTGTCATATCTGGCCATATTCATGAAAGACCCGGATTTAGCAAACATGAAAACACAACGATAGTAAATTGTAGCATGGGTAAACGAGGAAAAGGTGCCATCATTCATATCAACGAAACCATTGATGTAACTATGCTTGATTAAAAACATTTATTTTACAATCATTTTGTAAAAAAAAATCTTGAACAAATAGAAAATCATATTTAACCTAGGTTCTTTGTTACATTATAATATATGTTCATGTGGTGACGCATATTTCACGATATTTGAAAAAACGGGATAAAAGTCTTGGACTCCCACCCGGATCATTAGTTCATGTTGGAAAAAAAAGAACTGAACCAGTACGAATAACCCTCTTTGATTACGATAAAGATCATTTCGAAGAAAAAGAAATTGAAAACATTACAGACTGTTTCTCCTATCGAGACACAGACACAATCACCTGGATCAATATTGATGGCGTTCATGATCCATCCCAAATTGAACAAATTGGAACTCATTTCAAGATACATCCTCTTGTTTTAGAAGACATTATGAACACGGGTCAACGACCAAAAATGGAATCCTTTGATGACTACCTGTATCTTGTTTTAAAAATGCTTTATCAGGATGAAAAAACAAAAGAAATCAACGCTGAACAAGTAAGCATCATCCTTACAAAAAACGTGGTTATCTCATTTCAAGAAAAACCAGGTGATATCTTCACTACCATCAGACAACGAATTCGTAATGGGAAGGGACGCATTAAAAAAATGGGGACGGACTATTTATCATACTCATTAATCGATGCAATCATCGATCATTATTTCATCATCATGGAATCAGTGGGAGAAACCATCGAAGATACTGAAGAAATATTAATTGAAAAACCAAATCCTGAAACATTACAATCCATTCATCACTTAAAAGCAGATATGATATTTCTAAGAAAATCCATTTGGCCACTCCGAGAACTCATCAATGGATTAACCCGAGAAGAAACACCATTAATCACTGATGCAACGAGAATCTATCTTCGAGATGTCTATGATCATACCATTCAAGTTATGGATACCATTGAAAGCTATAGAGATATTATTTCTGGGATGCTAGATATTTACATGTCAAGTGTGAGCAATAAAATGAACGAGGTCATGAAAGTGCTTACCATCTTTGCATCTATATTCATACCATTAACCTTTATCGCAGGAATATATGGAATGAATTTTAATCCTAACATTTCTCCTTTTAATATGCCTGAGCTGAACTGGACATTAGGATATCCATTTGCTCTCATCATCATGCTTCTGATGGCATCTATCATGCTAGTCTATTTTAAAAGAAAAAACTGGTTATAACTATAATTCCATTTACTAACAAAGAAGAAAACTCAGCGATCCAAGCAACGGCGATATCATGAATGCCGTTGATCAGGAATTGAACCGCTACAGCAGCAAGAATGAGACCCATAATTCGAGATATAGCAAGAGAACCAACGCGTCCAATTTTATTAAATATTTTATCAGCATTCCTTAAAAGCACATATGTAATAAACATGGTTACAAAAATTGAAGCAAAAACAATCATCAATTCTTTTAAATTTCCTTCAGAAACATAAAGCATCACTGTTGAAATGGCACCAGGACCTGCAAGCATGGGAATAGCCATGGGAATCACGCCAACCATTGATCGTTCCAAAGACTCTTGTTTTTCTTCAGAAGTAGATTTAGTTCCAGGTGTAGACCCATAAAGCATACTAAATGCCACTCGAAGTAAGAGTAAACCTCCGGCTATTCGAAATGCGGGAATCGTGATACTAAACAATTTGAAGATATAGGAGCCTAACAGTCCAAAAACGATCAGAGTAAGAGTTGCAGCAACTATTGCTTTTGAAATAACCTGTTTTTTCTCTTCAAGAGAAAAACCTTGAGTGAGTGATGTAAAAAATGATATGTTTCCAAATGGATTTACAATAGCAAGAATGCCGATAAACGTAGAGATTACATATGCAATATCCATCGATATTTACGAATATTTTTTCATATTTAAAGTAAACTGATGTTTTCGGACAAAAAGTTCTAATTTTTTTAAAAGATTAAAAACCTTTACTTTATTCAAGGTATCGACGATTATGAGTAGCAATATGAAACAAAGAGAAAAGATTTTAGTGTGTTCGGGTGGAGGAGCGCATACGACATCATATCTTGGTCTCTGGCGCCATATCTATGATGAGCACAATTATAGACCTGATTGTATCGTAGGAACAAGTGGTGGAGCATTATTTGGATGCTTTATGGCCGCAGGAATCTCAAGTAAAGAAATGGAGGAAACCTTTAAAAAATATAAACCATGGAAAGAGTTTCGAATTGCTCCATTTCTTTGGATGGCTGATTTTTTATTTTATTGGGGTCTTGTGAGAATTCAAAAAATTCAACGCTTATTGGACAAAATTTTTGATGAATTCGATGTTGATTGGAATAGTTTTTCTGAAACAAAATTTCAATGTGTAGTAACTGATTTGAATGATGGTAAACGTAAATATATTCCAAAAGATTTGGATATGGATTTATCAACTGCAATCACTGCATCCATTGCAATACCCGGTATTTTTGAACCAGTTTGGATTAAAGGATCTGATGGAGTGAAACATTGTTTTGTCGATGGCGGTGTTTGTGAAGGATATCCAGTTAAAGCAGCCTTACAGAACGGAAGAGATAATGTCAAAATTTTTGCGATTTCCCCGTTTGATGTGACTCAAAAAAGAGAGTATACTTTTAAGAAAAAAATGCAGTATGCTCGAGTTCTGTATCGAACTTTGCTTGATGCTAAGGGTGAAGATATGATTGATTTATTAGAGCCAGATCTTGGTGATTACTATCTTCCAACTGGTTTTAAATCAGAACACGTTTTAGATTTTGATTGGGAGACGGTAAAAACAAATATTAATTTAGGATATAAAACCGCAAAAAAGAATCATAATGAAATCAGAAAATTCTTTGAGGAACCATAATCAGATAAATTATAATAACAAATATGATATTAAAATAAATTAAAATTGATACATTATAACATAAAAGTTAAAATAAATAGGTGTGTATAATGAATTATTTTGGCGTGGAAATTGGAAGGATATTGCTTCGATCATCAATCCAATTTATTGTTACATTTATAATCGGAACTATCTTATTACATCTTGCAACAGGACTACTGGGATTTAAAAAACGCAGTCTATTAAAAGCATCAGGTACAGTACTCCTCGGAGACATTGTATTATTCTTATTTGGATTTATCCCAGCTTTTGGACAGATTTTAGGATTAATCAGCTTTTGGTATATTATAAAAAAGATTTACGATGTTGGATGGTTTAAATCGATACTTGCTTGGCTAATGAGCATATTTGTAGCTTTTATCATAAGTGTTATAATATTGTTCCTTCTAGGATTATCAATGATACTATTCATCTAAATTAATATCAAATAGTATAAAGAAAAAATTAAATCATATATGTTAAAAAATGAAAAAGCCAAAACAAGGAATATCTTATGTCTCTAAGATTAATTGAGATCTATGGACTCTCTGAAAAAAAACAAAACATAGAATCGTTGCTTGAAAACGTTACAATATTTGGTATTTGGCAGGATAGAGTACCAGATAAAAAAATGGTTACTCGAATCCTCATTGACTCGGAACAAACAGAACCAGTTCTTGAAACATTAGAAGAAAAATATGAGAAAGACAAAGATTTTCGAATAATCGTTCTCCCAGTCGAAGCATCTATTCCACGACCAGATAAAGATGAAATAAAAGATCATGAAAAGAAAACAAAAGAACGATTAAGCATCGAGGAACTATACCAAACGATCACCGAACAAGCAACCATATCAAAAACACTTTTTTATCTCATCATCCTCGCTTCAATTGTTGCATCCATCGGATTATTAATACAATAATGTAGCAGTCATAATCGGATCAATGGTCATCGCACCACTCCTCTCCTCTAGCATGGCACTTTCACTAGCGACCACACTAGCAGATAAAAAACTTGCCCGAGAAGCATTAATAACCAGCATATCTGGTTACCTCCTCGCCATCATCATAGGCATAATCTTTGGTCTTTTCTTTACCATAAATCCAGAAGCAACTGAAATTATATCTAGGACAGATGTTAATCTTATGTACCTCATTTTAGCATTTGCCTCAGGAATTGCTGGATCACTTTCATTTACAAAAGGAATATCACAAGCATTAGTCGGCGTCATCGTTGCAGTAGCCTTACTACCACCACTAGTAACAACTGGTTTACTACTAGGATCATTTCATTGGAATCAAGCACTTGGCTCATTTCTTCTCTTCTCAGTCAACGTTGTCTGCATTAATCTTTCAAGTGTAGTAACGTTTTTAACACAAGGTATAACACCAAAGAAATGGTGGAAAAAAGAAAAAGCAAAACAATCAATCAGAAGAGCAATTATCATCTGGACAAGCATGCTTCTCATCCTTGCACTGCTCATTTTAGTATATCAATTCATATCAGGTGGACTATGAAACTTATTGACCAAAAAATTCGGAAAAAATTACATCTTTCAATGCCTGCTTGCAACAGGCATCCTGCTTTCAGCATTACTATTTTTAAACGTAATAACTGAAACAGCACTGATCGCCTCCCTTGGAGCAACATCCTTTATCGTGTTTGCCATGCCAAAAACGTATGCCTCATCACCAAGAAGACTAATTGGAGGATACAGTATAGGAATAATAACGGGTATAATTTGTTCATATCTCGGGTCAATCTTACACGATACCTCATTGTTAAATGCGTTAATTCCTCATGAGTCACCAATTGTTTTTGCAGCAATTGCCGTTGGCCTATCAATTTTCTTTATGACATTAACTAATACAGAACATGCCCCTGCAGCTGGAATTGCATTAGGTCTTGTTATCAACCAATGGAGTCTACAATCCATACTGTTCATTGTAGTGGTGATGCTAATGATGGCAATCATCCATCATCTGCTTCATCCTTATCTAATAAATTTAACATCTCCAAAACTTCAAGAACCAAATGAAGAAAAAATTTGATAGAAAATATACCTGTGGCAGTATCAACAGTAAGGAAGACTGACACGTTAATTTTAAATATCGTTATTTACAAAGTATAACGTTTATGGGATGGCTGAAATTCGATAATCTTGGCAGATTCCTAAGAAAAATAAATCACAGAAAAAACAAAAGATCCCTTCTTGCAGTGAGTGAAGTCATCGGCCATGTTCTCATGCTTTTAGTTGCAGTCAGTTCAAACGCCCTTATTTATAATTCACTTCTAGACGTTGAGTTTTTCGAAGAAGAAACCCATGTCGATCTAACTGCATACATCAAAGATAGTAATTCAATCATTCTTCATACTGGCGGAGAACCTATCACCTTAACATCTGAAATTCAAATAAACGTTGCTGGAAAGAATTATGATGGCCCTCTAAGTAACTGGGTAAACGACGAAAATCAAAATGGATACTGGAATTGTGGAGAACAACTAATCTTTCCAATCGAATACGATCTATCTACCATGGATGATTTCAGTCGCATTTCCATGAACGTGATTGATAATCCCACAAATTCGTTAATTTTTACAGGTGGAATTACCTTAAAACCTGAAAGTGATGCTGGAGTAACCGTTTCAATCAGCAATACAAACCCAACTATTGGAGAGGAAATAACTATAACTGTAACGGTAACAAGTTACGGTGGCGATGTAAATGGATCAAGTGATATCAACATTCTTTGTCCATTACCTAAAGAACTTGAATACATCGATAGTACATCATCACCAACTCATGGATCATACGATAACGAAACCGGGGTTTGGGATGTAGGAAATGTTTTCGTAGAATGCCCAGCCACCTTAGAAATAAATGCAAAAATTTCAGAAATTGGAACTGGAGCTTTTACTCAATTCGTATTAATCAATGATGTTTCAAATCATACCTCAAAAAACACATGGAATCAAATAAAAGAAGGATTCAAAAAGGCGATAAACGATGAAACTGCTTTTCCTCACAATGGAGTTATAGAACTTACATTTCTCAAATATGGATTTCAAGAGACCCCTCACGCAGAAGGAAGTTACAGATTTGAGTTCATCATTTAAAAGTTTAAGCATTTTTTGATTAAGCCGTTGAAAAAAAATATTTATTTTTGCTATCCCCTATGGAATGGTACCATAGGAGGGATAACAAAAAATTAGCAATGGATGGGATGCAGATAAGGCAATAAAGTTTTTTCGAAATATTTTAGAAAAGCAGCTGCAAGACAGGAATAGAGAAGATGATTCCTTTGAAGATGCAACAAAAGAAAACCCAGTTGAACTCTCAAAATTTCTCAAACATCTTGATATGACCTGGGCTGATCCAGTATTGAAAACATTGTTTCCTCGGTTCAAATCGATTAAACATCGATTGTATCCACGATTGAAACTTGTGCTTTTTCAGAAACTTCGACCAGATTTGCAAAAGATAACACAGGTATATGATGTCTTGGTAAGTCAGAAGAAAGTAGCTCAAAACCTAGGTTTTACTCCGAGTGATCTTCCGAGATATGAAACCATTCGTCATTTCATCAATGATTTATTAGATGATGAAATAGTGAGCAACTGGTTTCATGAAGAAATACAGGAAATTCAATATCACTTATCTCGGTTGAAGCAACAACCGTTAGGTAAGGAAACCATAGAGGATGCAACAATTATCACGGCGAAACGAGATGATCCAGAAGCAAAATATAGTGGTTATTACAAGGATTACGGATGGAAGAAAGATTTGTTGATTGATAGTCATCATAAAATCTTTCTTGGCTATCAAGATCTTGAGATCACAGATGATGAAGCAGAGGCATTGACATTTCATCTGGAACAGTTGCACCAGATGGATCTTAGTGTGGATAAGATCACGGTGGATGGGAAGTATCCTACATATGAAAATATTGCTCAAGCAAAGATTGATTTTAACACGGATCTTTTTTATAAGCCTCAAAAAAACTGGGTTCATAATCCAAAGGGTGATCTCGAAACGTTGAGCAAACGATACCAAAAATATTGGGATCATGAAGATTTTAGATCTGATGCTTCTCTTTGGTATAAACTATGTTTTCTGTATCATCGAGGTGATGTTGAATATGTTGGAGCGTATTATCGGAATCAACATGTTTTACGTTATTTTCAACGGGAGAAACATTGTAGTCGCCGATATTGTCTTGAACGGAATGGAAATGAAGGATTCAACGGGTATGTGAAACAACAGATGGGTTTTGAAACAAGTATTCCTTGGAAAGGAAAGAAACACGCGTTTAAACATACGACATTATGTTTCATTGCGTTGAATGCGGTGGCATTAACTCGCTTGCAACATGATGTAACAAATCATCTTACGAGTGTTGCATATTTAACATAAGTACACAGGTTCGCAAATTGTACACGATTGCTGCTTTTCGTAGTGATGAGCGATAGCTCTATTGACTGATGAAGAAGCGAGATATCTTTTTTTAATGAATCATTCAAGCATTGTGTAAATGAGCGTTTTTCGCTCATTTTTCATTGTCAAAATTTCATTTCTTGTTTTGAATGATGAGAAAATTGCATTGTTTGAATCGAAAAATACAGATTTCAAAAAACTTAATCTGTAACGGCCTAAGAGTAACGACATCTGGTCTGGTAAACCTTAATAAGGCATCTAATCGTTGTATTCATTGGGAATCATGAAAGAGATTGCAGATGAATCAATAGTTGAAA
>CAYPUK010000149.1:0-27862 GCA_964414035.1 uncultured Thermoplasmatales archaeon
CTGCAGATTACGGAGAATGGGGTCGATTCGCATTTCTTGATGGTGCAGCTCAAAGCTATCCGGGATTCATAGTTACTGGTGACCGCGTGCGATTATTAAAACGATGTCCGGTCTGTGACCGTCCTGGACCAGTTCTTGAACCTGAAGTAAAACGAGCAAAAGGAGAGGACGTCCGAGGTTGTGCTGAAGAAGTACGAAAAATGCTTACCTCGGATCTAGGATCGTGATGAGATGGTAACCTTTCGGGAGATTAAAGATAAACAACTTATTCCACAAAAGCCACAATTAAAAATGATGATTGGTGGGGGATTAGCACTAACCAAGACATTGATATTAAGCTTTAGTGAATTAAAAAAATTACGAAAAATCCCTTCAGATAGTGAACGATACAATCGACCTGACCGACCGTATGATCTAATTCAATATACTCCGGATATGAAATCCTGTACTAGCGATGAACAATATCTCAGGCCTACTCTTTGGTGTGATCCAACCGAACCAGAGGTCATTGCTCTTGCTCATCAACTTGGTGCGTATCAAAAATCAGATAGAGAATTTGCTGAAGCAGCATTTGAATTCGTTAAAGAAAAAATGACCCTTGAAATACTGCCGTTTAACCCCGTCTCAGAAACTATTAAAAGAGGAACGGGAACATGTATACATCTGATCAGTGTTTTTATAGCGCTTTGCCGGGCTGCAGGGATAAAAGCTCGATATAAAATGTTTGCTATGAACATGATCCAAGCATGGTATGACACCACGGTAAATGTCGATCCGTTGATAAAAAAATGGTATGACTCAATGGGATATTTCATGATCGAAGGTGAAGGAGAAGCATTCATTGATGGAGAATGGATGGTTGCTCATGTTGGCCCCCGAGCTGAACGGCAAGCTGCAGGAGGAATTCCAGTTACCACCTTTGGAGAAGACTCACTTGGAAACTGGTTTTTTGCCATTCCTGGAAGCATCATGTACATGGAATCAATCCCCTTAGGTCTTGGTGGTGCATTACGCTTTCTCAATAAACTTGCGCCTGGGTCCATGGAACGAGTAAATATTAGCGTTCAAAAACAAATTGAAAAAGGAAAAGAAATCATCAATAATGCCGGTGGAATCCAAGGATATAACTTAGCAGCTCGGAAGAAAAAAGCACCGATCACTCCAAAGTTGGAGTTACAAGGAGAGGAACAGATCGTTTTTGAGTAGGGATAAGTTTTTTAACATCTTTTTTTCTAAAAAGATTGAGTTTGTTGAAAGGTAGTTGATTGTTGATGTATTCATTACGTGAAATTAAAGATAAAGGATATTTACCTCCTAAGCAACTTCGCAGACTTCTCTTCTATGGATATCTTGCTTTAGGAAAAGTGTTTTTTACGAACATGGGAGCAGTCAAAAAATTATCATCATTACCCGCTTCAAAACAAAGGTATCATCGACCTCCTCGCCGGTTTGAAATTCCATCATATGATTCGTCCATGAAATATTGCACGAAAAATGAAAAATTCTTACGACCCACTATGTATTGCAATTCCCATGCACCAGAAATTATCGCACTTGCTCATGAACTTGGCGCGTATCAAAAATCAGATTATGAGTTTGCTGAATCTGCTTTTGAATTTGCTAAACGAAAACTCACTCTTGAAATGCTACCCTTAGATGGTGTGGAACAAACATTACAACGGGGAACTGGTACTTGTTTACATGAACTCTCTGTCTTTGTTGCTCTTTGTAGATCTGCAGGGATAAAAGCACGATACAAATTATATTCCATGACTATGATTGAAGCATGGTCAGATACCCTTGCAGATGATCCTATGGTCCAAAAATGGTCTGATGCCATGGGATATTTTATGATCCATGGGGAGGCAGAAGCATATATTGATGGAGAATGGATGGTTGGAGATGTTGGTCCGACACCTGAGCGACAAGCAGGATCTAATATTCCAATAACACGATTTGGAGAAGATTCAATAGGGATATGGTTTTCTGTGATCCCTGGAACTATTATGGAAGTTGAGTCCATTCCTTTTGGATTAAATGTGATGATGAAACTGGTGTTCAATGTAGCACCAGCAACCGTTGATAATGTGAATGCGAATGTTCTAGATCAAATTAAACGGGGAAAGAAAATCTTAGATGAGAAAGGGGAAAAAGCGTATGATGAAGAAATCCGGAAGAACTTTAAACCAAAATTCCCTGAACCTGTGCTAAAAAAACGACGTGAAATCGTCTTTGAAAAATAAAACATTTGATTACGTGATACACTATGACCTCATCAGAAGAAAAAATATCATATCCCTCTGTTGACCCGGTTATTACTGAAAAACCATCACTTAAAAAATATTTACGATACATTGGATTTTTTGGTCCTGGAGCAGTGGTTGCTTCATTAACTATTGGCCAAGGACAACTTATCTTAGGTCCTCAGATCGGTGCATGGGCAGGACTTGCACTTCTTTGGTTAGTAACGATTAACATTGGATCCTATATCATTGCGTATGTAAGCCTGCGGTTTAGTATGCTTTCAGGTATTGGATTAATGGATCTATTTGCGATTAAAACAAAAAAAGGGTGGTTTAATTGGTTGCTGATTGGGATCATGCTTATTTTCATCCCTGTTTTTGCAGCATCGATTATAACGACATTAGGGCAATCACTGTCATGGATTTTTGGATTTGGTGATTACTTAGTGTGGGGAATTTCCATGTCTCTTATCGCTGCGGTTTTAGTATTACTTGGAAGATATAGATTACTAGAGGTCTCCCAAGCTATCTTTGTTGCAGTCCTTGGAATTGGAGCTATTGCATCAGTGATTCTTTTGTCACCAGCTCCAGACGTCTCAGAAGTCGTAACCAATCTTTTCTCAATTGGTCAAAACATTCCAGAAAGTTATCCTTATTGGGTTGATGGTGCTGAAGGTTTTCAAAAAACACCGATATCCTTAGCTATGCTTGGCTATCTTGGCACGTTGACATTCACGTTAATAACGCTGATCGGGTATCTTGGTTGGATCAAAGAGAAAAAATGGGGAATATTCAAAGATTCAAAAGACTCACATGCCTATTCTGAAAAATTGTTAGATTCATTCAAATCCAAAGGAAAGATTACTTATCTTCCTACTTCAAAAGATGAATTAAAACGATCTCGGCATCTTCTCAAACCCTTACTTGTTGATCTTATTTTTGCTTTTATCATCGTAGCTATTGTCTCCTGTTCGTATATGATAGCTGGGGATAGTTTACTTGGCTTGCAACCAAATGGTGATGTGTTACTTCCTTCAGATATTGATTTACTTTCTCAGCAAGGAAGGATTTTTTCAAGTATGGCCACATGGTTAGAACCATTGTTTAAGATAAGTGTGTTCTTTGCATTGTTTGGGACAGTGTATGCTGGATTTGAAGCAGGAACCAGAATGCTTTTTGAAACAGGAAAGACCATTATTCCAAAAATGAATGATATTTCATACAAACGATTCATGTTCTTTGTGCTCATCTATATTCTTTCTTTAGGTATACCTCTTGCAATTCTTATGTATCTTGGATTATTCTCTGTGTTATTAATGCTCAGTCTAACACTAATGTTTCTTGGTGTGTTTGGAGTTATCATTTATGGTGCTGGAGCGATTTATCTTAGTCAAAAGGTCCTTCCTAAAGAATACAAGCTTAGCACCATTAGTTTGATTATAGCCTTAATTGGATTGATGCTTTTACTAATCCCTGTGGTTAATCTATTTGTCTAAAACATAAGAAAATACTCTGATACTAATGAAACATTTATGTCCTTAATTTGGTCTTATTTTTTCTTTATTTTCAAACCATTTCTTCCCCTCTATTAATAATATGAAAAAATATAAATACAATAATAAAAATTATGCTATATATGCGTTTCACTCGATTTCTCATCCTCTTATTTATCACAGGCCTACTTATTCTTTCAACACCACTCTCTTTTCTTCAAGCTGATTCAACGTTTAAAAAGACCGATTTATCCGGACTCAATTTTGATCAAGAACTCACCATTCCATTAGACACGTCACTTGAGGAATCGATTTATCAACCAATCGACATCCGCGTTGAATTTGATAATCCCTGCTGGGCAAAAAACGAAACCATTCACTCTGTGAGAGTTGCGTACAAAAATGGTGGTGATTACACTGAAATCGAATCACAAATCTATGATCTTTCCCATACTGATGAAACTCATATCGATGCTTGCAGCCTCGTTTTTCTTATCCCTGAAGAAGCAACTGGAGAAGAAACTTATCATGTTTTTTACAGTGATTCAGAAACCACTGCTGCTGAATATCCAGATTACATCCATGTAAAAGATACTCACTATTATTATGAACCGATAACTGGGCAAATCATGGACTTTGACTACTATCAAATCAATCAAGGCGACTATGCAATCTATGGACTCTGTCAAAAAGGAGAACTGTTAGAAAATGGTATGTCAAATGCAGTCGTAAAACTCTTACCGGGATCAACTGAGTTTGCTACTAAAAACGCTGAACAGATCGCAGGATTCTATACCAGTTACAGCGTTAATCCTGCAGGTGAACACATGGGCACCCAATGGGCTGAAGATATCACCAAAAGCGTTCTTGTCGATGGAAACCTGATGACTAGGATCAGAATAAAAGGAACTTCCCCTAGAAACGATTTGCTTACCGATAATATTTACACCTATTATTATAATCCAACTGAAACCAAAAGACTGGTAGTAAACACGAATCATCAAGTCTTAGAGGATATTCAAATCCAAGGCACTCAACAACGAGATGGAGCACTTGCCTCTCTTTCAACCATTAAAGCTAGAAGTGGAACCATTGATGATATGAACCTTGGAGAGATCCTTCCAAAGATACATTTTTACAGTGAAGATCAAACCATTGTTGATTACGACATGCCAACTGATCCCGATGCGCATCCTGCTGACTGGCTCCTTGGATACAGTGACGACCAAGACCTTGGCGATAACGCCTGGATATGCATTGATGATCCTGCAACTGGTCGAGCACATGGACTCTTATTTGAGGCAAATACAGGAATTATGGATGGAGACCATGATGGCATTCAAATAAAAGCAAGCGTCCATCAACATGTTAAACTCCCTGGCTTAGAAGCTGATAGCGGCGATCTTTTCGCTTTTCGAAATGCCTATGAAAACGGTGAACATCTTACCACGTTTTCAAAAGGAGAAAACTACCTGTTCAACGTTGAATACCTTGCCTTACAAACAGGCGGATTTGAACGGGTCAATACAGAATCAACGCTCTTCCAACAACTCATCAAAACGGTACCAATAACCCGTGGAAACGAATCCATTGAAGAGGAACCAACAGAAGAACCTGTTACCTATACTCTTAAAACCACGGTCCATCAGGGTTTCTCAGCACCACTCGGCTCACTTCTCTCAGCAGCAACAGGAAAAAACATTTCGTATCTTACAGCAGAACTGCATAGAACAGAAAACATGGTATCCTCTGGATCTGTTGGACGATTGAAATTTAATAGTTTAAGTGTTGAATTCGAAGAAGATGCAAACCTGATACAAAAAGCACAAACCGTTTCCTCAATGTTTGATTTCAAAAATAGTACCTTGTTTAAAACCATCACGTTTAATGATGTCGAACCCGGTAATTACATCATAAAAATCTACAAAGAAAATCCATTTAGAAAGGATGAACGCCAGTTCATAGGATTTACCACCGTGGAAGTAACCGATGATACAAATACAAGAGTGAACTGTAAAACACAAACCACAGTAGAACTCACCATTACTGACCAAAAAGGGATTCCGCTAGATAATGCACAAGCTCAATTGCTCACAGAAGATCTGTTAGTTTCAACAGCAACTACTGATGAAAACGGAATGGTCATCCTTCCTGTACCAGTTTATACAAATAAAGAATTCACACTTAAGACCATTTATGATGGTTTTCTCATCTATGAAGATCTTGTTAATTTTAACTTTTTAAACCGATTTAGATCTTGGACAACTACCATTTCAGTTCCACGATACAATCTAAAAATCAACGTTGAGGACACTCTCGGTCTTCCACCAGGGATTGACCCACGGCCAATGGTGCAAAGCCAAGAAATGATAGCGCAATCAAGTATCAGTGCTGAACAAACTGACGCAGGAACATATCAATTCACCGATCTTTATGAAGCAACCTATGACCTTACCCTAAGATACAAATCATGTGAATACTCTGAAACGGTGTCACTTGCACAAGATAAAACCATTGATATCGTATTCCCTGCAGAATTCACTTTAGAAACAACTGTGCTAAACAATGTTGGAAACCCGGTTAACACTGCAGATATGTTACTTGAACGAAGTGGAAAGAAAATCAGAGGAAGTATCACAGAAGAAGGAATCGGTGAAATCACTGCACCACCAGGAACCTATAAACTAACCATCACAAAAGATGATGAACTAATTGCTTCTCAACAAATAAACATCAAAGGTGATAAGACAGTTGACATCGTCAGTAATCAATCTTCAATGCTTCATCAAATTCTTCCAATCCTCTTAATTATCTTAGGAGTGGCAATTGCTCTATTACTCCACTGGAAACGAGTGTTAACCCTTCCAAAACAAGGAATATATATCATTTTAGCGTTCCTAGTTCTTTCAAGTATCTTTCTTCCATGGTGGCAACTGCAAGGAGAAAACAATACCGCTCAAACAGTCTCAGAAACCTATCTTTATCCACCAACACTTATCACTCGATCAGAAAGCAACACGGTAATAGGCGGAGAAATAAGTGAAGTACCAGAGATTTTCACTACGGTACTTTCTCTTCTTAGTTTACTTTTAACGGTTACAGCTACACTTATCCTTCTTCTACCATTCATGCAGAAAAAATACTCAAAAATCACGTGGATAATAACCATTGGTATCATCATACTCCTCATTCTCAATGTTGCCTTATTCTACATCACCATGAGCGAAGTAACAAAAATAGGCATCGGAGATTTCTCAGGATCTGGAGATATTGCTGTGTCACTGCCCGGAGAATCAGAACAACAAACCATACCTTCTTCATGGGGTGCTGGAATTGGATTATATGCAGTAATCATTTCATTACTTGGAGTACTGGTTTTACGATTTTATCCAATTATACAAGAAAATTTCCTTCAAAAAAACAAACAATAACTCAATCTAATTACCCCTTATCATTTCAATTTAAGATATCTCATGTTAATATTGATGAATTCATTCATCTTTTTCAAATTGCTTCATCAAATCTTTTAAGTAGATTTTAGTTGTTAGCCGACCATATGCAGATTTCAGAGATCTTCTATTCGATCCAAGGAGAGGGCAGACGGGCTGGATTACCCACGCTATTCATTAGAACAACCGGTTGTAATCTCAGATGTGCTTACTGTGACACACAGTATGCATATGAGGGCGGTAAAGAAATGACCATTGAATCAATCCTTTCAAAAATTACTAACTATCATTGTCAACAAATCTGTATCACGGGTGGAGAACCACTCATTCAACAAGAAACCATACAATTAATAAAATCTTTACAAAAACATAACTATGAAATCTGTTTGGAAACCAATGGGAGTCAACCAATCAAAATAATTAGAGATCGAAATCATTTACAAATTTCAATGGATCTAAAAACACCATCCTCAACCATGGAAAAACACAATCTCTTTGAAAATATACAATATCTATCAAAAGATGATCAGTTGAAATGTATCATAGGAAAAAAAGAAGATTACCAATACGCAAAAAACAATCTAAAAAAATATCAACCATCCTGTCCTGTTATTTTCCAACCAGTATGGGATTTTCCCCCTCAAATCCTTGCGGAATGGATCCTTTCAGACCATTTCCCTGTTCGTTTGGGATTACAACTGCACAAAATCATTTGGGGAAACAAAACCCATAAATAAACACAATCATTTTTTCAACTATCACAAACTATTTAGTCATTAAGTGTATTGTGAGGTGGAGACTAAAACGTCAAAAAAGATAAGATTTCCTAAACAATTGAACGTTCTAAGGACATATTGTAAAATAGAATAAATATTAGAGGTGAAAAAGAAAGATGCAACCGACAAACATGGCATATGATAGAGCAATTACTGTTTTTTCTCCAGATGGAAGGCTTTTTCAGGTTGAATACGCACGTGAAGCAGTGAAACGTGGAACAACAACCGTAGGATTAAAATATGAAACTGGTGTGGTCTTAATCGTAGATAAACGAATTTCTTCACGATTGATTGAACCTAACTCAATTGAAAAAATATTTAAAATTGATGACCACGTTGGATGTGCTACATCTGGATTAGTCGCCGATGCCCGATCACTTATTGATCGAGCTCGAATTGATGCTCAAATAAACGAAATTACCTATGATGAAAAGATCCAGGTTAAAACATTGGTCAAAAAGATTTGTGATTTCAAACAAACATACACACAATATGGTGGAGTTCGACCATTTGGAACTGCGCTACTGGTAGCTGGATATGATGAAACCGGTCCACGATTGTTTTCAACTGATCCATCCGGAGCGCTCATGGAATATAAAGCAAGTAGCGAAGGATCAGGTCGTAATGGTGCAATGAGCTACTTTGAAGAACACTACAAAGAAGGCCTTTCAAAAGAAGAAGGCATTATGCTCGGAATCAAAGCATTACATCAAGGAACCGAAGAAAAACTCAATCCCGACGCAACAGAGATTGGAGTCGTGGGCAAAGAGGATACGTTCCATATTCTTCCCCAAGAAGAATCCAAAGCATATGTAGAAAAAGCAATCGGAGGAGAATAAGATTGGTAAGCCTTGATGATGCAGTTATTGCCCGTTTGAAAAAGGGAGAACATCATTTTGAAATATTGGTTGATCCCTATGGTGCCGCTGATATCATAGAAGGAAAAGATACTGATGTCCTTAAAATAATGGCAATCGATGCCATCTTTACTGATGCAAAAAAAGGCATTCATGTATCTGAAGAAGACCTTCAAGAAGAATTTGAAACGGCGGATGTATCAACAGTTGCAGAATACATCATTAAACATGGCGACATTCAATTAACAACAGAACAACGCCATAAAATGCAAAAAAATAAACGAAAACGGGTAATAGATTACATTGTCAAAAATGCAATGGATCCACAAACAAAAACACCACATCCTCCAGCTCGTATTGAACGGGCCATTGAGGAAGCTGGTGTTCATATTGATCCGTTCAAACCAGTAAGTGAACAAGTCAAATCAACCGTTAATGCCATTCGGCCATTCATTCCTCTTTCACTTGAACGAGTGAAGATAACTGTAAAGATACCAGCGAAATTTATTGGAAAAGCATATGGGGTCGCTCGGACATTTGGTGTTCTTGAACAAGAAGATTGGCAGTCTGATGGATCCTGGGTAGGTGTGGTTCGATTACCAGCTGGTGTGCAGAATGAATTTTATGATAAGCTGAATGAAGCAACCAAAGGTAACGTTTCAACGAAGGTTCTTAAATAACCTAACAGTTTAACGTGACCATATATATCATTTAAAAAATAACATACTATTCTTTAGGTTAAGGAGGCAACAGCGTATGACGAAATCGACAAGAGAGATAGTCATTCCAAGTCAATATCTTGGCGAAACAAGTGAATTTAAAGCAGGACGCGGAACCTTAATTGATCATGGAAAAATTTATGCAAAGATTCTTGGTGTTTTAAATAAACATCCGCCTTATGTAAATGTGGTTCCTCTTAAAGGTAAATATGATCCTGTAGAAGGGGATACGATTATAGGATTTGTTGAACAGGCCATGTCATCAAGCTGGCTAGCTGATATCAATGCGCCGTATCCTGCATTGTTGCATGTTAGTGAAGTTCCCTGGAAGGTAGAATTCGGCGAGACCGAAAAATATTTAAATAGTGGGGATGCCATCATGGCAAAGATTCTTTCCGTTGACGTGGAAAAGAAATTAAATATTACTCTTAAAGATCGAAACTTGTATAAGATAAAAGGCGGTCACATCATCTCCGTGGGACCTTCAAAGGTTCCTCGAATCATCGGTAAAAAAGGATCGATGATTAATCTCTTAAAGCAATATACGCGCTGTCGTATTTTCGTTGGAAAAAACGGCCGCATTTGGATTGATGGTGAGGACCTTCAGGTATCAAATGCCGTACAAGCCATTCGACTCATT
The DNA here is from genome assembly GCA_964414035.1 of uncultured Thermoplasmatales archaeon. Taxonomy (GTDB): domain Archaea; phylum Thermoplasmatota; class E2; order DHVEG-1; family DHVEG-1; genus EX4572-165. Next base: position 10,178 of record CAYPUK010000149.1, read on the forward strand.
GAACGTGAATCAATCTCATATGGGCTCACCGACAAGGTCGAAGAGCTCTTGAAATCATTATCTTAAAAGGAAGTGAAAAAATATTATGAAATCAGATATTGAACTTATCGATGCAAACGGTAAACGTCTTGATGGACGAACTAATGATCAACTTCGTGATGTGAAGATTGAAGCGGGAGTGCTGCATCGTGCAGATGGATCCTGCTATTTGGAATGGGGTGGCAACAAAGTTGTTGTTGCCGTTTATGGTCCTCGTGAAGCAGTACCACGGCATACCCAAGATCCATTACGAGCAATTGTTAACGCACGCTACAATATGGCTGCGTTTAGTGTTGATGATAGAAAACGTCCTGGTCCAGATCGAAGAAGCCGGGAGATTTCAAAAGTCATTTCAGAAGCATTGGAAAAAGTGGTGTTAATTGATTTGTATCCTCGAGCAGCAATCGATGTGAACATTGAAATCCTTGATGCTGAAGCAGGAACTCGTTGTGCAGGATTGACTGCTGCAGGAGTAGCACTAGCAGATGCCGGCATTCCAATGAAAGACATTCCTGTTGCTTGCGCTGCAGGAAAGATTGGTGCTGAAACAAAAGATGGTAAAGTTAGTGGTGGCCATGTTGTTCTTGATCTTGGAAAAGAGGAAGACAATTTTGGTGATGCTGACCTTCCAATCGCGATTTCTCCACGAACTAATGAAATCCTTCTTTTACAAATGGATGGTCATTTGACTGAAGATGAATTTAACAAAGCGATGGACCTTGCGATGAAAGGCTGTCATGATGTATCAAAATTACAAAAGGATGCATTGATCAATAAATATGCTGCTGATGTTGAAGAGGTGGAATAAATATGACGATTTCTCCAACGATAAAAAAGAATTATCTTCAAAAACTTGCAAGTCAACAAAAACGAGCTGATGGACGAAAATTCAATGAATATCGATCAGTATCTATTGAACCTGGTGTGATTAGTAAAGCAGAAGGTTCAGCACGAGTAAAAATTGGTAACACTCAAGTTGTTGCAGGAATCAAGATGGATATGGGTGAACCTTATCCGGATACTCCTGATGCGGGTGTGATGACCACTGCTGCTGAATTAATTCCTCTTGCATCTCCAGATTTTGAAGCGGGTCCTCCTCGAGAAAATGCAATTGAACTTGCACGAGTCGTTGATCGGGGGATTCGTGAATCAAATGTGATTGAACTTGAAAAACTATGTTTGGAGCCTGGTGAAAAAATATGGGTTGTTTTCATTGATATTCATATTATTGATTACGATGGGAACTTGTTTGATGCAGCTAGTTTAGCTGCTCTTGCTGCATTGTATGATGCACGGATGCCTATTGATCGGTTAGAAGATGAGGATCGTGAAGCATACGTTAAGAAATTGGAAGAATTTGGTATTAAACCAGTTGAAGAAACCGTGAAAAATAAAGCTGGTGAAGAACAAAAAGTAATGTCTTATTATATTCCAATGCGGGAACCACCGATATCCTGTACGTTTGTTAAGTTTAATGATGCGGTGGTAGTTGATCCATCATTAGATGAAGAGGAAATCGCTGAAGCACGATTGACGGTTGCCACTGATACGAGTGGATCGATTCGAGCCATGCAAAAGGGGTTAAGTGGAAGTTTTACCCTGGATGAGATAAAAAAGGTTATAAAAGACTCCCTTATTACCGGAGAAGCACTAAGAAAGCAACTGAACGAAAGCGCAGGTAGGTAATATGGCAAAGAGAACCAAAAAAGTTGGCCCAGCCGGACGATATAAAGCACGGTATGGTGTACGGTCACGAAATCGAATTCGTAATGTTGAAGTGCTTCAACGGCAGAAACATGTTTGTCCAAGTTGTGGTCATCAATCAGTGAAACGTGTTGATACTTCTATTTGGCAATGCAGAAAGTGCGGTGTGAAGTTTGCTGGCGGAAGTTATCTCCCACGAACAGAAATCGGTCAACATGTTGATAAAGTGATTCGTGGCAGCAAACGTCGCGTTGTAGAAGAAGAGTTTGAAGACTAATTTGAGTGATTGCTATGGCAGGTTATCGTTGTGGTGTTTGTAAGAAAACAGTGAAATTCGATGTGAAAAACATTGGTCTGCAATGTCCATATTGTGGGAGTAAGATTTTTTACAAGGAACGCCCAACCGTGGCAAAACACATCAGATCATTGTAAGGATGATTGATACGGGAAAAACTATTCTTCTTTGTATCAACTTCTTTTTTATTCTCAATGCTAGATAGCAAACAATCTCGTTAGAATTTTTTTCTTCACTTCATTTTTTTATGGATTGTTATTTTTCCGTTACTTAAAATCTTTCAATTTCATGTAGTGCTTTTCTTGCACAATTGAGTTCCTCTTCATAACTTGGTAATGATTCATATTCATTTTTATGAATGAACTGAACTAACCAGGATCTCCTCATATTTCACCTCTTTATGTACCCATCCAAAAAACCCGTAGGTTTTCTCTTTTATTCACCTAGAAATATCTCCGATAACACAGTAACGAAGCGTTCGCTGAAATACCCTTCCTTATACTCATCTACAACATGTATTCTATCTGTCATAGACCACTCTCTCCTCATACATAAAATAGCATACACTAGTATTTAAGTATTCCTAAATTTGGCCTTTTTTTTACAAAAAAACAAGATTATTGTTTTACAACAAACTTTTAATGAATCATAATCTTAAAAAAATTATCTTTTCTCTCCAGGAAGGGGAAGAATGATAGGGGAAAATTTTATCCATCTTTCCTCACCACCTCACCACTTCCCCATCCTCACCATCTGAATGCACATCCCGTGCACAAGTATCCGTAATGCATTTTCTTTTTTTATATTTTGTTAAATTTTTAAAGTTTCAATATCTTTGCCACTCGCCCAAATAACTAATATATTTTTATCGTAAATATTGCTAAAAAAACTGTAGCAAAACATATTATGCAGTAACTCTTATAGATTTTTTTACTTGTGGTGAACCTTATGCATACTGCTAAAATAAATATCACTTTTGATGATACACAAACAGCATCTATCATCTACTCATCCCTTCTACCAGAACTATCAAAGAACATTCCACAAACCACCATCAGAGTTACGCATTCAAATTGTAAACTTACTCTGATTATTTCAGCTCAAACCACTCCAGTTCTTAGAGCTGCTATCAATTCATACAGTCGCTGGATACAAACTGCAGTACAGATACAGAAAATTGAGGAAATACAATAAAAAAAAGAAAAAAGGTTTTTTTAGGAATCAATCACAAATGTTTCATCCCGTTTCGGACCTGTTGAAACAACATGAATTGGAACACCTAAAAATGATTCAACAAAAGATAAATACGATTGCGCTTGTGATGGCAGATCTTCTAAAGATGAAGGTTTTTCAAAATCATCCCAACCATCAAATTCTTCATACATGGGTTCAACTATAGAAACATCTTCAATAGCAGAAGGAAAACCATCCAGTTTTTTGCCATCAAGTTTGTAACCCGTACAAATCTTAACTTTATCCAATCCATTAAGCACATCTAATTTCGTGATTGCAAGATGAGTAACACCAGAAAGCATACAAGCATGCTTTACTACCATTAAATCCAGCCAACCACATCGACGCGGACGACTAGTTGTAGTTCCAAACTCATGACCCTTCTTTTGTAAATGATAACCAACCTCATCAGATAATTCAGTAGGCATCGGTCCCTCCCCAACACGAGTCGTATACGCCTTAACAATACCAACCACTGATCCGATCTTATTTGGTCCAACACCTGCACCAGAACACACTCCTCCAGCGATAACATGAGAAGAAGTAGTAAAAGGATAGGTTCCAAAATCAACATCAAGCATAGTTCCTTGCGCTCCTTCAAACAACACCTTCTTTTGATCGTTAAACGCTTGATCTAACAATAATGCCGTGTCTCTAACATACGGTTTTAAATCTTTTCCAATAGCTAAATATTCCGTTACTAGGTCATCCACATGTAATGGTTCATCAATTTGAAAAATAGAAAATAACTCTTTTTTACTTGGAAGAATTCGTTGTAATCTGTTCCTCAACCTTTTTTCAGAAAGAAGATCTCCGATTCGAATTCCACGACGAGCGATTTTATCACTATAACAAGGGCCAATTCCCCTTTTTGTCGTTCCAATCTTACCTGATCCACGCACTCGTTCCTCAGCACCATCCAACAATTTATGATATGGCATGATGACATGAGCACGATCACTAATAAACAAATTCAACGGAACACCACGATCTTCAAGCATCTTAATTTCTTCAGTTAACACCAAAGGATCAATAACACACCCATTACCAATCACTCCATTTTTCCCTTGAATAACACCAGAGGGAACGATATGCAATTTATACACTTCTTCATCGACGACAATGGTATGGCCTGCATTGTTTCCACCTTGAAATCGAACCACAAATTCAGCATCCTTTGAAAAATAATCGACGATTTTACCTTTTCCTTCATCGCCCCATTGGGTTCCAATAACAACTGTTGATGACATCAAAAATCACAATCTCAGGGAATCAATAAGCACTACATAAACCTGCTGTTCAATTATGATTCATCCTGTGAAAAATTTAGTTCGATAGATGGAGGATTCTCTAAATGTTTTTTAACACTGCAAAGACTAGCTACTTTTAACACTGCATTCTTATATTTTTCAGGAAATTCTTCACCTGCATGAATAGTGATATCGATTTTTTCAACTAAGCCTGTTTTTTCATTTTCTTTTGTTTTTAACACTAATTTCAACGAATCAGTAGGAATATTTCTTTTTTGACAGAAACGTAACACATAAATACCCGTACATGTCCCAATCGAAGAAAGAAATAAAGAGAACGGATCTGGTGCTTCACCAGTCCCACCCGAATACACGGATTGATCCGTTTTAATCTCAAAATCATCAAAATTTGCATTTACCTTTTGTCCTTCTGGAAAACAGATATCCATTTCCATATTGTAACACCTTTTTCGCTCATCTCTTCGTTCACCATATTATCAAAAGATTTATAATAGATTCTCCTGTATACGCGCTTCAATCTATGGATTCCAACGGAAAAACCACTCAATCTGATTTGCTTAACTCTCTTGATTTAGACTTTTTAAAACAAGAAATCGGGAAGCGATTTCCCTTTTATGATTATAGACAAACATCAAATGGGATTGCGTTCTTCTGTAATATTGATAAATCAGAGTTTAACACAAGATTTGCAGATCTCAGAGAACGTCTTTCTAAGGACGGATTTATCCCTCTTTTTCGCCATGATCATGGGGAAGATGTAATTTATGTCATGAAAAAACCTGATAAAAAAGAAAAACCATTCTGGGTTAACATAGCATTACTTGTTGCTACAATCATAACTACGCTTCTTACTGGTTCGCTTTTGGAACTTGGATATGGCGATTTACAATCGGTTCCACAACTGTTAGATGTGTTTCAACCACAAAACTTACTGGCCGGAGCTTTGTTTTTTTCTCTTCCATTGATGAGTATTCTTTTTATTCACGAAATGGGTCATTATTATTTTTCAAAAAAACATCATTTACAAACGTCATTTCCCTTTTTTATCCCGGTTCCACCGATACTTCCGGGATTTAATATTGGTACCTTTGGAGCATTGATTTCTAGTGGAGACCCTATGCCAGATAAAAAAACATTGTTTGACGTTGGTATTTCTGGACCAATCGCAGGGTTCATAGTTGCAGTACCAGTCACTATATTAGGCCTTATTACCTCTGAGATTGTACCGTTTTCCAATCTTCCAGCTGGAGAAACAGTTCTTGGCACCTCACTTTTATTTTCCATTCTTTCAAGTGTTTTTCTTTCAATTCCACAAGGTTTTGCCATTGATCTAAACTCCATTGCATTTGCTGGATGGATCGGTCTACTTATCACATCTATTAATCTTCTTCCAGCCGGTCAACTCGATGGAGGTCACATCTTTCGAGCTGTCTTTGGAGAGAAACAAAAATATGCTGGTTGGCTAGCAGTGATCATCATGGTTTTTACTGGTTGGTGGTTTTTTGCTTTTATCATCTTGTTATTGGTAGGAATTAATCATCCGCCACCATTAAATGATGAATCAGAACTAGATTACAAACGAAAACTACTATTTTTCGTCGCAGTTGCCATTTTGATTCTTTGCTTTATTCCATTTCCCATTACGATTATCTAAATTAACATTCTTTGCCTTCTATAACCAAGATGATTGATGTTCACGTTAGATACTAAAATCCAGTTTTTTAACGTGAGTAGGAAAAGTTATTCTTGGAACAGCAAATAAACTGATTTTCTGAAGTTGATAAATATGATTGTATTGTAACAAATGATAACAAACAAAATCATAACGTTTAAAACCAATGAATCCCTATCCGATTGTAAGTGAATTTACTATGAAGACGTATCTGAAAATCTTATTTAGCAGTGAAGGATCGACGCCATCAGAAATCAAAGATCTCCTCTTAAACATGGGATTCAAAGCCACAAAAGGAAACTATGATTTCGTGTATGAATGGGATGCAGAGTCAACAGGTGTTGATGAACTTATTTGGTTTGCTGACAAAGTCCATGCTGCATTAAGCAACAGTCATGTCCTTTTTGACATTGAGACCATTTAATCAAGAAATCAACTCATTATCTCTTTTCAGCATTCAAAGAAATTTTTTAAAAATTTTATTCTGATTATTTTTTACTATTTTTCTTTTGATATCTACGAGCTTGCTGAAAAACTCCCATTAACGTATGATACTCCCATTTTGATGGAACTGCCCGTCCCATCATCCGAGTAAACATCACCTTTGTTTTCTCTTTTTTATGATCTGGATAGTTGATCTCTTCAAGTAATGAAGCAAAAGAATCAAGTAATAATCGTTTTTCAGCCCCACTCATACGAACCGGAGATTTAGGAAGATGATCCTTTCCTTCAAATTCAGAAAACAAGGTGTACAAAACCAAACAAACAGAATGAGATAGATTCATAGAAGCATACGATTCACTCGTTGGAATAGTAATCAAGAGATCGCATAAGCCCAACTCTTCGTTAAATAAACCATAGTCCTCCCGTCCAAAAACCAATCCAATGCTGCCGTTTACCTCTTTAATCTTTTTAGTAAAATCTTTTAGAAGAAGAGGTATTCGAACATGTTTTTTTTCTGAATCAGTATAAATTGCTGAAGTCCCAACCACAAAATCAACTTGTTTTATTGCTTCTTCAAAAGAATCGACAATAATGGCATCATCTAAAATCGATGTTGCATGAACCGATCGGATATAGGCCTCATCATCAACTGGACAAGGCTTAACTAAAAGCAACTTATGAACATTAAAATTCATCATACTTCGCGCGATTGCACCAACATTACCACTATATTTAGGTTCAACAAGAATAACGACGAAATCAGGAATAATCGTGCACCATCCGCGATAGTGTGATGATTTACTTCACCCGCAATTCTTTTTCCTTTTCTGCAAGCATATCCTGATACTTAGATGGTAAATGGCGAACAGCATTTTTGAGTTCTGCATGATTCTTCATGAACTCAGATCGCTTCTTGGTTTCAAGTTCCTCAAGCAAAAATCGTTTGTTCTTAAGAAAATCATACAAATAATACACACCAAAAAGGGTAATCACTACACCAATAATAAGGATGTACAAACTCCAAGCAATAACATCATCAGATAATGAGAATGTATCTTTTAAAAGATCAGGTAGCCACATACCCATTGCTCCAAATAGTAGCACGACCAAACCGACAATCAACATCACTATGCTTATTCCAAAAATATATTCTTTCAACATTTTTCCCAACATATTTGCCATATTATTCCTCCATATCTATTACTTTTTTTTTTAATATGTTTTTGCAAATCTCATCCAAGTTTTTGCTGGTTTTCCACAGGTAACACATCTTTTTTCAGAAACCTTTTCATCATCAGTAATTGGTTCACCTAATGTGTTGCCATCTAAGATTTCCTCAACTTCGAGAGCACAACTATCTGTACCACACCACGGAAGTTGAATGATCCCATCATATTGTTTTGCTTCTTCAAGCGTGTCAACAACATGTGTTTTTTCTTCAAGTAATTTTTCAGCACGTTTCAATAATCGTTGTGAAATCTCATCTAGACCAAGCTCAACAGAATGAATGAGATCATCACGAGCAACACCTTTTTTCTCACCGGTGTCTCTTGAAACAAGTACTGCTTGATTATTCGAAACATCTCTCGGGCCAATCTCAATACGAATCGGAACTCCTTTTAACTCCCATTCATAAAATTTGTTACCTGGGTTAACATCTCGCTGATCAACATGGATACGCAACCCCTTATTTGATAACTCTTCAGCAACTTCATGGCATGCAGTAAGCACCTTTTCTTTCGTATCCTTAAAAATAATAGGAACAATCACCACTTGCACGGGTGATACATCTGGAGGTAAAATCAAACCAGTATCATCACCATGAATGCCGACTACTGCACCAAGTAATCGTTCACTCATGCCGTACGTTGTTTGATGGCAGTGTGCATGAGAGCCATCTTCAGTTTCATACGTGATATCATATGGTTTAGCAAAATTATCTTTATATTGATGAATCGAACCAAGTTGCAATGTCCGCCCAGATGGCATCAAAACATCGATACTGATAGTGTAAAAAGCACCAGCGAATTTATCCCATTCAGGACGTTTATTGAAAATATACGGTAAACAAAGTTTTTTCAACAAGCGATCTGCAATTTGTTTATCTTGTTCTATTTGACATTCCGCATCATTAAAATCAACATGACAGGTATGTGCTTCAAAAAAATGAATTTCACGAACCCGAATAAATGCTCTCGTTTGCTTTGTTTCATACCGGAAAGAATTTACAATTTGATACGTTTTTAGGGGTAAGTCTGCATGAGATCGTATCCATTGGGAAAATACGGGATACATTGCAGTTTCAGACGTTGGACGAAGTAACCATCGTTCTTCAAGTTCATTTTCGCCTGCATGAGTAATCCAGAACACTTCACTACCGAATCCTTCAATATGATCAGCTTCCTTTTGGAAAAGACGCTCAGGAATCAATAATGGAAACATTACTTCTTGATGATCGGTTTTATCCATCTCTAGCCGAATCAGTTTATCGACATGGGACATCAATTTCCAACCATAAGGCCGCCAAACATTCATTCCTTTAATTGGATATCGTTTATCACAAAGATCTGCAAGCTCTACGATTTCATTGTACCATTCGTTGAAATCTTCAGTTTTTTTAAATTTTGTTTCAGGCATAACCGTCTCGACCTGTAGAGGGAAAAAGAAATATTACTCTTAAAGATGACGGTTTGTTGATAAAAAATTTAAATACCGCGTCCTTCTTTGGCTTTCACTCGAAGCTCTTGAGATCTACATCGTCGACATCTTTTTGCCCGAATAGGGTTTGTCGCACCGCATTTCATGCATATTTTCTTACTGAGCAACCGTTTCTCCGCTTCTGGGAATTTTGCCATAACTAAACCGCCTTTCTTGTACCGGAATAAGGGAATAATATTTAAACATATTGCTTTCAGTTTTCAAAATAGCAGATGAGACAGGTCTTATCATCGATTATACTAAATAATATTAAGATATAATATTTGAATAAAATGGGTAGTTGTCACCTTTTTTAGTTGGGTTGATTTGCTCGACATTGAATTTATAGAAATTGTTTTAATGGAGTAGACTGTTGTGCGATGTGGTGACTCTTACAATGAAGGGGAGGATCACATGTCCTAAATGTGGGCAAAATATCATAGCTGAGATGAATCGGGAAGTTTCGTCATTTCGTTTAGAATGCCCGATTTGCCATCATCGTTTCACTGCGAAAACATCCCAGGTTGATGTATCCAATGTTTCCCCTGATTCACCGGTTGATGTTGAATCTGATTGTTATTGGGAAGAACATGGTGAACCAAGAAAAACCATTCTTTCATCGATTAAACCACGAACCGATAAACCGATGATTGCTTCGCTTCTCTTGATTGGCGTGGTTCTCATTGCTCTTGCTTCGGCGTTTTCACCGACTTTATTTTTGCAAGCTCCGGTTAGTGTTGCTTCTTTTACGGGTGTAGAAGGTGACTTAACTGTTTTTGTGGATAATACTTCAGCTCTTTCGATTAACAATATGACACTTAGTATTGATCAAGATAATGTTACGTTCACTCAAACAAATGATTCCTTTGTTGCTTCCTCACTTTCCTTAGGTGAACATGAGTTAACTGTTCATGAGCAAAATATGAATGATACCGGAGGTATGACCACAAAAAATGTGTATATTCTTCCGTTTGATCTTTCAACGTATACTCTCAAGATTACTGATACAAATCCATTAACCTTAGAAAACTCAACGGTTGAATTAGGTTGGCTTTCTGGTATACTATCCATTTTATCTGTGGTCACCTTGATTGGGGCGATTATGTGCTGGAGAAGACGATTTTCTGATGTAGCACTTTTTGGTGCTATCGTTGGTGTATTCTCAGTTGGTCTTTTTTTTACGGGTTTAGTTCTGAGTATCATTTCACTCTGGTTAATTCTAAAATCTCGGGATGAATTTGATGATGGAAAAAAGGGAAAAAGCTTCTAATTTTCTCATTATAATATTTTTTTTCCTTCTTATTTTCGTTTTTTTACAATTCCTTGCTCCACTTACCCAACCAACTAGTTCATTATCGGATCTGTCTGGAATGACTGTATTTGAGGATAATGAGCAGTATTGGTCAACAATGGATCATCCTTGGCAAGATATCTATCGAATTGGTGATGTGTTATGTCATACTAAGTCAACTCGATCTTTTTATCTTAATCAAAATCAGCTCCCATTTTGTGCTCGATGTACTGCTATTTGGATTGGTCTAACTTTTGGTACCCTGTTTTTGGTTTTTTTCCGTATTAAAAATCAGTTTTTGTTTTTCATTGGATTGATTACAAGTATTTCTTTATTAGGAGTTGATGGTGTTGGTCAACTCTTAGATTTATGGGAAAGTACGAATCTGATTCGGTTGATGACGGGTCTATTGGTTGGGTTGTTTCCTGGTATGGCAATTGGACTTATCGTAGATGAATTAGAAATATTTAAAAGAGGATTGCACAAAAATAAAAAGAAAAAAGGAAAATAAAAAAGGATTATGGTGCTGGTATCGTTGGTGGCATACCGCTTAATCCAGAAAGAATTGCTCCAATCATAGCAATTCCTGCTATTGCTGCGATAATAACAACAGGGATTAACACCGCAATAACTGCTTTACCAGTTGATACTTCTTGAAGTTCTTTTACTCCAAATATGATGAGAATTAAAGACCAAATTGAACCAATGATTCCAATGAATGGAATCCATCCGAATAGATATGATGGTGTTCCTCCATAAATCAAACTCTTCACGGTTTGACCATATCCATTATTTCCACCAACAAGAAGCACGCCAAGATGTATTATGGCAGCACCAATAAAAACACCGATCACACCAAAGATAAGAATTGCGATAAACATAGCTCCAGCAATGACAATACCGCCACCAGCGCCAAGAAACGAATTAAGCATGTCTAATTCAGCAGTCTGAGGTATCATTGATAACACTGCAGTTCCAACTACTGCAAAGATAACTGCGGCTAATGCTGAAAAGATAAGTAACCAAATTACAAAATATCTTAATGCAGCACCCATGTCTTCATCTTTCAAATTCTGATATGTACCAGTTGGATCTAATAACATTCCTTTTACTTTTTCAATAAAATTCATCTTTTTTCCACCTTCAATTATTCTATAACCTCACATTATAGTATATTCATAAAAGATGTCAGTGTTAATTAATTTTATTAAAAATATATGTGCTTTGATTTATAAAATAAATCCGTCGCTTCAATCCATTATTATTCTAGTTTAGGTTTATTATCCGTTCTTCGTTTCCTTCTCTTAGACTGATCTAATACAGGATACACTATTTTTTTCATAGCAATCAAATAGCTGATGATTCCTCCAAAAAAGAGAATCCATGTCCATGTAAAAACAAGTTCGAAGAGTAAATAATGAAAGATTACGTGAAGCACAAGTGTTAATGAAATAGGAATGATCAGATTTCTTTTAAATACTCCGTAACCGAGTATTGCACCAGTTGATCCCTGAATGAGTATCATTCCAATAGAACCAATGAGAACAGATATGATGTCAAAGGTGGATACAGATACTGCATTGATCAATAAAAGGGAAACTGGAGGATAAATCGATCCAAATCCTAATCCAAGGACTAATCCATAAAGAACGGTTTCTTGCTTTTCTTGAAAGCGTCGTAGATTCAATATAATCATTTTGCCCATTATTTCAATTAATCTGAAAATGATAACAAATTCTAATAACGTTGTTAACCCAACATAAAATTCAACGAAGATAACTGTAAAACCACTGATGATTCCAAACACAAACATTAAAAAAACCATTTTTTCTTGATAGTTGCCCGTCCATTTTCTAATGATAAGATAAATTAATGCTAACGCGGGAATAATTCCAATGAAAAGACTTGATTGTGGAAGAAATTCAATGGCCATACAAACGGGGAGATGGGAAAGACTATATTAAAGGTGTTCGATTACCAACACAAACAAACATACTGTATTTATGAGGAGGAAGATGATTTTGTTACAAACACCGGTAATTGTTCTTAATGTGAAAACATATGGTCAAGCAATAGGAAAGGATGTTATTCAAATCGCAAAAATTATGGAAGAAGTAGGAAAAGAAACTGATGTAAGTATGGCAATTGCTGTACAAGCAACAGATATCTATCGAGTAAAAAACGAGGTTTCCATACCTGTTTGGGCTGAACATATTGATCCAATCACGCCAGGAAGTCACACGGGATGGATGCTTCCAGAAGCAGTAAAAGAAGCTGGAGCAGTTGGTACCTTGATTAATCATAGTGAGCATCGATTAACGCTTGCAAACATAGATGCCTGTTTAACTCGTGCAGAAGAAATAGGATTAGATAATATTATTTGTACGAATAATGTTGCTACTTCAAAAGCAGCAGCTGCACTTAATCCACAATTTGTTGCAGTCGAGCCACCAGAACTGATCGGAGGAGATATCTCAGTTACCGCTGCTGATCCAGATATTGTTCGTAATAGTGTTGAAGCAGTGAAAGATGTGAATGATTCAGTAAAAGTTCTATGCGGAGCTGGAGTAAAAAATGGTAATGATGTTTTTAAAGCACTTGAACTTGGTTCAGCGGGAGTGCTCCTTGCTAGTGGTATTGTGAAAGCAAATAATAAAAAAGAAGTAATTCAAGATCTTGCCTCAGGCATACAATAAAAAAACATTTTTTCTTTCTTTTTCATTTTTTTAACGATTGAATAGCCGTTTTATAATCATCATGTTTGAACACATAACTTCCAGCAACTAATACATCTGCACCAGCAGTAAGAGCCCTGGATGCAGTTTTATCATTGATGCCACCATCAACTTCAAGATAAATCTGTTTTTTCGATTCATCGATGATTTTTCGCACCTCTTTAATCTTTGGTAACACGTCAGAAATGAATCGTTGGCCACCAAAACCAGGATGAACAGACATAATCAAGACTAGATCTACCTGAGAAATAATATTTTTAATGGTATCAACACTTGTTTCAGGATTTATTGAAATACCAACCTTACAACCAAGTGATCTGATCGATTCAATAAGGGACTTATGATCGTTAATTGCTTCAGCATGAAAAGTGATAAGATTAGCTCCAGCTTCAACAAACTCCTTTGCATAACGATTAGGTTCATCAATCATAAGATGCACATCAAAAAACAAGGAGGAATGCTTTCGAATCTTAGAAACAACTACAGGTCCAATGGTAATATTAGGAACGAAATGACCATCCATAACATCAATATGAAGCCAATCAGCACCTGCTTGTTCAACAGTATATATTTCATCAGCCAAATGAGCAAAATCAGCAGAAAGTATCGAAGGAGCTACCTTATTCATCATAAATCAAAACAAGGTAAACACTAGGCTACTTAATAAGCATTTTTTCTTTATCTTAAAATAATTGTTTGTTAGGGATTAGGGGGAGCTACTTTTTTCGCTTCCTAATCTTGAACTCCCCAAATTCCACAGGTATAATCTCGATTTCGTCACCATCGTTTATGTCATAAGCCTTAGCAATCTGACTAGGGATGGTGACTACCAGACTACTTCCAACAACACGGGCTTTTCTTGTTAGAGGCATATTCCTCTCCTAGCAAGTATCCTAATGGACTACTCATTATATATATTTTTCTATTTCTTTAATTATACATTAAACCATACTCCTATCCATATCATCCTGTATGTCTATCCTAACTGTGTTCTAACCAAAAAATTATCAATACCCAGACTATACCATGCCAAAAAGGAGTTGAGGCATCCATGAAAATATTTGTAGACAGTGCTGACCTAGACGAAATAAGAGAACTTGCATCATGGGGAATTGTAGATGGAGTAACCACCAATCCAACCCTTGTAAAACGAAGTGGAAGATCATTTCAAGAAATCATCGAAGAAATATTCACCATTGTAGATGGACCGATCAGCTTAGAAGTCGTCAGTGAACAAGCTGAAGACATGGTCAAAGAAGCCGAAGACCTCTACAACAGCGTTTCAAAAAAATATCAAAAAAACGTTGCCATCAAAATCCCAATGACTCCTGAAGGGCTCAAAGCAGTCAAAACGCTCAGCACCAAAGGCATACAAACCAATGTAACTCTTGTATTCTCAGCAAACCAAGCATTACTTGCAGCAAAAGCAGGAGCAACCTTTGTCAGCCCATTCATTGGAAGACTTGATGACATCGGCCAAGAAGGGATGAACATCGTTGAGGAAATCGTAGAGATTTTCTATAACTATAACATCGAAACAGAAGTTATCGTTGCTAGCATCCGACATCCAATTCATGTCATCCAAGCAGCACGCATCGGTGCAGACATCGCAACCATCCCACCACAGATCATCAGAAAAATGAGTCAACATGCACTAACAGATGTAGGCATACAACGATTTCTTAAAGACTGGGAATCAGTAAAAAAATAAAAAAGAGAACACAAAAAAACGGTTTTCCCTTTTTATTTCTTCTTTTTAATCTTTCCGAACTCTTTCTTTCGTTCCTTAGTCATCTTCCCCGTTGCATCATACAAAAAATTATTCCACTTTTTAATGATACTATAATCACCAGACACCTTCTTTGGAGGTTCAATATCAATAAACAACGATTTATTCTCTCGTTTCATATCGATCTTACCGATACCTTCAACTTCAAAAGAACAACCTTTCTCCACATCAGCAGACACATCAAAGTATTCCTTCACAATTGCATTAATATCCGGATGATATCCTCTTTTTATTCTATATTCACGCATCTACATCCCTTACCAACCAAGTATCAATTTTATTCATATTAATCTTTGGTCTCACTTTTTAACTGAATTAATCGTAACGCCTTTTCAAGTGCATCCTGTGCTGAAGACGCTTGCTCAACAAACGGTTCATCAGAAAGAACATCTAAACGAACAACATCATCAATTATCCCATCAGTACCTACCAGAAACACTAGCGGTTTCTTCATCATCAATGCTTCACTTACCTCATTTAATGTTCCCCATCTACCAGCAATAGCAATCACTGCATCAGCCATGGAAACCACCAACCTATTCCGACCATAACCCATATTCGAGGGAAGCGCAATATCAACGAATTCATTAGCTTCACTCTTAGAAAATGGAAGAATACCAATAGTCATTCCATCCTTCGATTTGGCTCCTTTACACGCCGCACGCATCACCCCACCTTTACCACCCGTCAACAACACTGCATGATGATTTGCAACCTCCATACCAACTTGTTCAGCAAGATTCAAGACTTCTTCAGAAAGCCGATTATCAGATCCACTACTTCCACTCACTGAAATAACCAAAGACATAACACAACCCTCATCTTTATAAACACATATAATAATTACTCCCGCAAATCTTATAAATAGCACCTGCTTTCACTAACATCCTTATCTCTGGAGAACATACTATGGCACAGAAGATTCAAAAAACAAATCCACTCTTAATCGATCTTATTAATCAATTGAAAAAAGAAGCACAGGAAAAAAACAAGCCAATGTGGAAAGATGTAGCACTTCGCTTGCAAAAATCCTCAAAAAACTGGCCAGTTGTAACCTTGAAAAGAATCGACCAATACGTCGATGAAAAGGAAACAGCTCTAGTACCAGGTAAAGTCTTATCCACTGGTGAATTAACCAAAAAAATTCCTGTAGCCGCATGGAATTTCAGTGATAAAGCAAAACAAAAAATCACTGATGCCGGCGGAAAAACTATGACAATTGAAGAATTAATGAAAAAAAACCCTGAAGGGAAAAACATTAGGATAGTGGGGTAAACACGTATGAGACGAGTAGTTGACGCACAACAAGCAACCCTAGGGAGAATTGCTACAAGAGTAGCAAAATACCTACTTGATGGCGATGAGGTCCACGTTATTAATTCAGAAAAAGCAGTGATATCTGGCAAAAAACAAATGATTCGACATGAATTCAACGAAAAAAGACGCGTTGGAACCTATCGAAAAGGACCATTCTTCCACCGATCACCGGAACGAATCGTCAAAAGATCCATTAGAGGGATGATCCCCTATCAAAAACCACGTGGACGTGCAGCATATAAACGATTACGCTGTCATCAAGGAATCCCTGAAGAATTAAAAAATGAAAAAGCTGAAGTCTTTGAAAACGCAAAAAAGAATCATGTCAATTATCGAACAATTCAGCAAGTTTCACAATCATTAGGAGCGAAATACTAATGGCTAAAAAAGTTGTCAATACATCTGGAAAACGAAAAACAGCAGTTGCTCGGGCAACAGTTCAAAAGGGAAAAGGAATGATCAGAATTAATAAAATTCCTTTGGAATTACATGAACCAGAAATTGCTCGATGGAAAATCTTTGAACCTGTCACCTTAGCTTCAGATGTGATCAATAAAGTAAACATTAAAGTAAACGTAAATGGTGGTGGATTCATGAGCCAAGCAAACGCTGTTCGAACCGCAATTGCTCGAGGACTCGTGGAATTCACCGATGATCAAAATTTAAAACAAACATTTTTAGAGTATGACCGCAGTCTGCTTGTTAATGACCCACGAAGAAGAGAAGCAAAAAAACCACTTGGTCGTGGCGCTCGAAAGAAACGGCAGAAATCATACAGGTGATGTTGTTTGATAATACCAGTTCGCTGTTTCACATGTGGAAGAGTAATCGCACAAGACTATCAAGAATTCAAAAGAAGATACGATATTTACAAACAAGCAGTGAAAACTGGAGAAAAACCAAAGGAAACTCCAAAAGAAATACTGGATGATCTTGGTGTCGACCGGTTTTGTTGCCGACGCATGATCATATCACATGTGGATTTACTCAAAGACGCATCACCATACGAATAAAATGCAGAATCAAATCTGCATTACTATCTTTTTTTCATTATCTTTATGTAATCCTTTCTAATACCAGTATGTATCGCAAGCATCGACATTATAAAATAGGAATAATATTGGGCGCGTGGCCTAGTCTGGATATGGCACTGGCCTTCTAAGCCAGTGATCGCGGGTTCGAATCCCGCCGCGTCCGT
>CAYPUK010000150.1:0-9744 GCA_964414035.1 uncultured Thermoplasmatales archaeon
ACAATGTGATTTAAAACTTGAAAAACCTTCTGGAGCAAGGAATTCAATGAAATCCTTGTTAACAATATCTCCAATTGGCTGATCAACCATTGATGCAAAATTAGTATTTGCTGCTTTTACAACTCCTCGAGAAATGATAATAGCACTTTCATTGATTGTGTCAAGAATTGAAGAAAATACTGAACTGCCCAACTCGGTTTTTCGTTTATCCTGAAATGATGGCGCTGAGAAAAAAGAGTCTAGAAATGAATATTCTTCTAATTTTGTGCTATCAATCTTTGAATCCAGATAATCCAATGATTGATTTCCAAGATCAGCAAGTAGTTGTTTTGTTGTTGGAATCATATCAGCTTGTTTTTCAATAGGATGAACAAACGGTTTGTCTTCAAAAGGTTCCGTATTATATGATATCTGTTGATCGGTTTGTACTGTTGAAATTGGTTGGGGGGGATGAAATCCTAGTTTTGAGGATAAAGTTTGTTTGAACCCTTGCAGACTTTGAGAAAAAGAAGTGATAGTAGAGGTAAAATGATCTTGAGGCGAAGGTGATGGAATCTTATGTGTTGAACTGAAAGAAGGAATGGAAACTTTTTGAATTTCCATCTTTGTTTTACCTATTGGAGACTTATATCCTGCTGGAATAAGTAAATACAAGCGATGATCTACAAGTAGAACAACGATTAACAAGGAAAAGATAAGGTAATGGAATAGGTAGGATACTGAGATTGGTGATGTGGCTACTCGTAAACCAATTCCCCCCAAAAGAAGTAAGGTCAATGGTATAGAGTATAGTAAATTTCTTTTTGAAAGGGTTATATGAAAGTAGAGTTCACAGAGAAACACGATCATAGCGATAAATAAGAGTTGAGTATGATCAAAAGTAGTGAACGCATAAAAAAAAGAGAAATCAAAAAGAAATGATGGTGTATAAGCGGCCATGAAAAAAAAGATGACGATAAACTTAAGAAGGATGTAACAACTAAAAAAAGAGAAGAAACAAAGAGGTAAATACCAGATGTAATGATTATTTTGTTTCATAAAAAACCTGCTGAAGTGTTGTTGGTAAAGGTGTTTTTCTAACGATGACAAACGTTGCAATCGTTGCGATTAGAATGATGAGAAGATCTAAAGCAAAAGGAGGTAACTGAACTTTTACAGTACCATCAAACCAGGGTATCAAAAGGGTATTACTTTCCCGTATCATGTCACTTCCTTTGTATTCTAAGAACGCTTCAGTACTATCTCCTGATCGATCTTCTGAAATAACCCTAATTTCTGAGAAATAAGTCGAACGGAAGACAAATCGAACATGAAGATGACATCGGTCGGAGATGGTCTTACTCTCCTTTGAATGAGAGACATCGCAAGATTCTATTTGTAAAAGAGATGTGCTTGATTCATCAATAAACTCATTGACTCTATTGAATGAATTCATACCATCCCATTGTTTGAACGTAAATGAATGCAGTATTGCTCCGTTTTCCTCTAAGTTTAACTGAACCTGGTAGATATCGCTCCATGAATTATAATCTGAAAGAGTTAGGTATACTCGAACTTGATTTTCCTGTTGGAATATTTTTATATCTGAATAATTTGGTGGAACGTTGACGACACCAACACCTGCTGTTCCATCTGCTGAGGTCAGAATAGCGGAACAAATTGTGAACAGCATAAGTACTATGAAAATGAAGATTCCTTTAGTAGTATGTTTGTTTTTCATCGATGTTGTCTCCGCCCATATCTCAAATGATTGTATAGCATAATTCCTACCACAAAGATAAGAGCTAGAAGGACTACAATGGTTACTAGTGAGGTGGCACCATAAGATGATGCTTTTTCAGTAATTGCTGGTGGCCCAACAGAGATACGGGTGGAAAATGACTGTGTGCCTGATTCAGTTTCAAGGGTATATGTGATTAATCCATTTCGATTCTCGCTAAGCGCTTTGACCTGAACGCCAATAGATTGTTCATCATTATCTGTGGAAATAACTGTGAATGGGGATTGAGCGGGTAAATCGTTTCTTGTAATTCCAATGAATGAAATCTCTTCATTTGTTTCAATGGAAACCGTAGCGGTTCCATCTCCAGATAAATAAGCATATATGGTTTTTGTTTCACCTTCGTTCATTGAAACAGTTTGTTGATGTTGAAATGAAAAACCAGATGTTTCGTCTAATGTGGTCAGTTCAAAATTACTGTGGCCAACGAATATATTGATTGTTGGCACATCAAGAACTAATGCTGCTTGTAATGATATCGTAGTTCCTGATACATCTTCATCTAACAAGTAATATTCTGAAACAAGTGCTTTTGCAGTTCCGGATTGTCTAATTCGTTGTGGTTTCCAAGAAGGAGCGTCAAGTATCATTCTGAAACTTTGTTGGTCTTTTGCAGATATCTGATCGCTTGATTCTGTATATGTCAATAATGCGTTATAGGTTTTAAAATCTAAAGTGATATTTAATGGAACATTTCCCGTATTTTTGAGGATGAGATAATCGGTGGCGCTTGCTTGCATTTCCGTAAATGGGTCAACATAAAATGAGAGTTTATCTCCATGGCTTTTCGCAAATCCCCTAGTTGGTTTTTCCAGATAAAACGAATCAGAAAACAATGATTCATCATCAATAGATAATTCCATAGTCCATTCTTCATTGTAAAACGGATCTCCAGGTAGGTTATCAGGGATACCAACACAATAGGTTATCGAGTAGTCGGTTATTTTACATCGTGAAGACTTTATGGTTCCGTTACCATGGGCGGTCGTTGTTTGCCAGGGATCGGTTACTAAAGGCGTATGTTTCCATTCGTAGTAATTTGTGTTATTTTTTTCAGTTGGAATCGCTGTTCCTTTGTACATCGTTAATTTTACTGCGTCATTATCAAAGTTGATTCCTGTAAATGCAATTGTGTGCCATAATCCTGCAACCATCAGTGGTTTCTCGTTTTCCATTAAAGATGATTGATCGATGATTGAAACATCAACAGAGATATCTTCCTCTGCTGGAATCGATTGGAAACTGGTTACAAATACAAGCATCATTCCTATACTTATCAAAAGTAAGTTTGTTTTAAACATCCTACTACCTCACAATCTTTTACCGTTAAAATATGATTTGACATACCCATCCACTTATGCAAAAAGAAGATTAGTTATTAAAAGGTTTCTATATATCTTAAAAAAATTATATTTGTTCTGTTTATGAAGGGAATAACAACGTGGGGGGTTAATGACAAAATTGGTTTTCGATTAGGTTTGCAATGGTATTTTAAATTTTAAATGAGTTTTTGAAAGAGGAATTGGTGAGAAGGTTATTCTTCTGTGCTTAAATGGTATCTGATTTGAGCGCTGTACTCTCCTGCAAGTGTGCCTAATGGAATGTAACATTTGTATTCAACATTTGTTGTGTTTTTGAAATTATTTTCTCTTCTTGCATCTTCGTATTGCGGCATGCCGTCCTGGTTTCCACCAAAAAGAAAGACAGAATCTGAAAGGGATCTAAATGAAGTTCTATTTCCTCCACGAACATACACATTTGATCGTTCAATTAGTTCAGTTGGCATATTGGCGTGGGTAAGGTTTGTAATATCTACAGATAGATTATACTTACCATTGGTACAGGTTATAATACTAATTTCGCCACTGCCTGCATCGTTAACTGAAAAATTACCACCTGGATATCCCTCTATACTTGGATCGTTTGCACTGATAATCTCTGAATACCGGTAAACACCGAATTCATCAGTGACCCATGTGGTGTATCCTGCAAGATTATCTATTGAAATATTGAAATTCCAGGAATAATTATTATATAATCCATAATATGATGAATTCTCAATTGGAAACAACACAGTAGTGTTCCATTCATCATCTTCTCCTGGTGCATAACGGAATTGTTTATTGGGTATGAATGGAAATGTTATGTTTCTAGATTCTGTTTCATCACAGCCAAATAGGGTATCTGTTACAACTCGTGATTCAGCTTCTAGAAATCTTACTTCATTTTTTGGCCATATTTCTCTAAATTTTGCGTCATTTGAAGTGTCGGAAGTGTTCTCATATTGGCGATGAAGATTTAAATTGCCTCCAGTGTTATTTGTTTGATTATATGTTGAAGATTCATTACCATTATCATACCATGCGGTAAGATTGATGAATGTTATGTTTTCCCATCCTTGATCGCTACTGACATTGATGATGAATCGGTATTCGCTTTCATTGTTTACTCTTATTTGTTGATTCAGTCGTGATACCCATGTTCCATTGTCATTATATTGAAAATCATACCAATTGATTCGTGGTGCCAGATGTATCACCTGTACGGAAAGTGATGAACTATTATACCATGCACTCGCTATTTCTCCTGCTTGGGTTATTGGAATTATTTTTGTTTCATAGTATGGTGTTAAGAGGACAAGAATAAGCATTAATACCAGCAAAACAGATGTGATTTTTAGGGAGTTCTTCATTTCTTTTGTCACCTTCCAGTTCCTTCACAAACCATGACTGATCTGAGGTGCGAATCAACA
The DNA here is from genome assembly GCA_964414035.1 of uncultured Thermoplasmatales archaeon. Taxonomy (GTDB): domain Archaea; phylum Thermoplasmatota; class E2; order DHVEG-1; family DHVEG-1; genus EX4572-165. The sequence continues at coordinate 4,533 of CAYPUK010000150.1, forward strand.
TGGTCATGTTACATGTTCGCAAATCACACTTTATTAAGGGTTACTGGAAGAGTTACCAGTTTGAAATGTTGACAAAATGACAAAATAGCAATCAAAAAAATGATAAAAAAAATTCTAAAAAAAAGTGAAGAAGAGTAATGAGATCATTTTTAGATCGAGTGAGTTTTTTTAATTTTTTTATTGAAAACCGTTATTTACAACATAGTTTAAAGCCCCATGAGAAAAACGACATTTTTCTTCTGTTGATATTTTTTCGTTTTGATAGTTTCACAGTTGTTCTTTAAATACCATAAGTGTCAGAAACTACCACGCCACAAAATAACATGATACATTGGGTATCGAAGGCGAAAAAGAGATGAAAGGAAACGAAGCATGGAAGAAAACAAAAACAATTCTGATCTGTTCAATTATCCTCTTGATGAGTATGTCATCAAATTTTATTTTTGAATCTGTAAAGGCAGAAGAATTAGTAAATATCTATTACGTACCCGAAGATGGTCTCTTACAGGATCTCATAAATACGTCTCAATCCAATGACATTATCCAAATTAATGAAACTATTAACCTATCATCATTTATCATCATCAACAAATCAATAACAGTACAAGGGAAAAACGATGAATTAATTCATATTAACGGATCAAATGAATTTGGATTTAACATCAATGTAACTAATGTAACTATGAGAAATCTTACCATACAGAACTGTTCAACTGCTATTACCATCGAAAATTCAACTAATTCCTTAGAAAACATTACTCTTGATAACATAACTATTCAACATTGTTCACAACATGGAATACGTATCAACAATACAACCCTATCTAATATCACAAATCTAACCATAATCAATTGTACCCAAACAGGAATATATCTTCAAAACTCTTCGAATAATATCATATCAGAAAATCAAATAAATCAAACCTCAAACACTGGCATCAACATAACTTCCAATTCTAATAATACAATTAAGAATAATATACTTAATAACAATTCAATTTCAATAAATATTACTTCTTCAGAAAATAATCTTATTTACAATAATACATTTTTTAATTGTTCATTGTACCATGCCTTTGATAACTCAACAAACAAATGGAACACAACAACACATGGAAACTATTGGGCTGATTACACTGGGACAGATGGCAATGATGACGATAAAGGAGATACAGTCTACAATATAACTGGTGGAACAAATAAAGATTATTATCCTCTTGGTTTTTTCGTTCCTATCATTAATTTCACTTTTGAACCAAGTTCACCCACAACAAGCAATACCATCAACTTTACAGATAATTCAGTTGACCCGAATCTTGACAACAATCTACACTTAAATTATACCTGGGATTTTGAAACAAATGGAATTATTGATAGTTATTTACAAAACCCCTCCTACACATATACAGAAAATGATCAAACATACACCGTAAGCCTAAATGTAACAAATCAATATGGACAAAGCAATCAGACAAATCAAACAATAATCATAAACAATTCAGCACCAACATCTCTTTTTACCTGGTCCCCACAACCTGGAATCGTCAATGAAACAATAACATTTACAAGCAATTGTTCAGATTCAGATGGATCTGATGATTCTTTATCTTATAATTGGTCATTTGGAGAAGATTCATATTTTGAGCAGCAAGATTCAACTCATACATACAATCTATCGGGAGATTACTCTGTAATTTTAAATGTTACAGACGATGACGGAAATACAACATCATATTCAGAAACAATAACTGTTACATTCAAACCATCAGTTAATTTTTCATTTTCTCCTTCTTCCCCAAGCACTTCAGATACCATAACGTTTACTGATACTTCAACTGATCAAGATGGTTCAGTTTCTTCATGGTCCTGGGATTTTAATGATGGAAACACTTCAACAGAGGAAAATCCGACTCATTCATACGATAATGACGGAACATATACTGTTTCACTAACCGTAACTGACGAGGATGGTGCAACTAATCAAACAAACCAAGAAATAACTGTTTTAAACACTCCTCCAACAGCAAATTTTACGTATTCTCCACAGAATGCAACGGATCTTCAAACTATAACATTTACAACTTGCTCAACTGATCCCGATGGAAGTATAACGAATTGTACTTGGACTTTTGGTGATGATACCTCTAATTACTCAATGAATACTACTTCACATCAGTATACTGATAATGGAACCTACACAGTTACCTTAAACGTTACAGACGACGATGGAGATACCGATGAGTATAGTAAAACAATAACAATTTCTAATGTTGGCCCAACCGCCGATTTTACCATAGAACCATCAAATCCAGAAATTGGTGAAACAATTTATTTTAATGATACCTCAACAGATGAAGATGGATCAATAGCATCATGGTCATGGGATTTTGATGATGAATCATCAAATACCTCAAAAAATACAACACACACCTATTCAAATCTGCAAAGCCGTGATGTTACATTAACAGTAACAGATAACGACGGGAATAGTTCATCGATTACTAAACATCTTATTTTAAAAAAGACGATCACAAAACCGATTCAATCCACTGATCACTCTTCTTTTGATTTAAAAGAAGAAGCAGACACAACTTTTTGTGTTAAAACAAGCAATACAACCAATATTTCTGTTACCAAATACTCAGAATGTCCATCAGGTATTGATGCGTGTATTTCTGATTATGAAAATTTAGAAACATATATAGGTATAACTCTTGAAGATAGTCAATTACTTGAATGGATTAATTTCTCTTTATATTATTCTAATCGAGATATCGATGAGGATATCGATACCTCTTCGTTAGCATTGTTTTACTATAATGAAACAAATAATACATGGGTGAAAATCTCTGATAGCACCTCCTATGAATCCGAGATCAATGGCTATCAAGGTTTTGTTCAAGCTAATATCACTCATTTAACACTTTTTACTATAGCAGGAGCGATTGCTGAAGAGGAAGAAACAGTTAATCTGACACTTCCATCGATTGTTCATTCTTCAGATAACACAACGTTTACGATTGCGAATCCAACACTTAATGTTACGTATGATGGAATTGTACCTGAAATCTTAGCATCTTTAAACGATACAACAATACAAGTTGCAACCACGGATAATCAAACATTTACATTATTTATCCCTATGTCTCTTTCGAATGGGAATTATACACTTCAATTACTTTTAAAAAATAATTCATTTAACCGTACGGATCTGATTGAATTCAGTATAAACATTCCATCCCAAGTTCAAAAATCAGAAACACCCATTGAAATACCCGTATGGGTCTGGTTTAGCATTCTTATCGTTTTAGGTGGAGCACTCATCTATTTTTTTAAGATACCAAAACATCTTTACACGTACCTTATCAAACAAAAACAGCAACGTCCGAATGAAGGGATCAGTGCGAACAACCCAAAAACCCCTCAAGGAATCTTAAAAGATCCTCTGTCACGTGTTCAGCAATTAATGAGTTCTTTTGATTCAGTGGTTTTTGGCTCAACTGATCCCTGGAAACAATATCAAGAATCTGTTAACCATACTCTCTACAATATAGATCTATTCACAGAAAAACCAGATGCGTATGTTGGCATTCAGGAAAAACTCATCACTGAAGAACCAACATGTAAGGACATCATTAACCTCTTAGACCATCATGATGAATCCATAGAAGAAATTAAAGAAAAAACTGATCTTTCAAAAGAGGATCTTAGCAAACAACTATCGATTCTTTTGAAATATGGACTGATCGAAGAACACGATTCAAACATCGTTACATTGACAAAACAAGCAAAAGAATTAATGAAAAAAACTCAATAAAATTTATTGAGTATTTTGTTGATTCATGAAAATATAAACATTGATGGGTAATGTTAGATGTCGTGTAACTTCCATAACTATGTAGTTTTAGCGGTTACAAGAAAAATAATTGATTTAAAAAAAAAGTAAAAAAAAGAATAAGTGATGGAAAGGATGATGAATCACTTATCTAATAAGTTTTAATCTTGGGTTTCAGTTCGTAAGTGATAGTACACATTCGTTGTATATTTACCAGGCCACTGATTTGAAGGGATGTCACACCTGAATTCAATATAATAACTCCGATTGTTCAAACCATTAAACACTCTATGACCATCTGTATCGGTTTTATTATAATCATTAGGATAATTATTATCCAACCCATCAGTTCCATTTTCACCAGCCAATTTATACGTACCATTCACCTCATGTTTCTCATACCGAGTTATTGCGCCAGTGGTCCGTGTGATGTCTCCATACAATGCTATAAAATGATCGGTTCCATCGTTACTGAAATTCTGAGCCGTTGTTAAATTTCCACCACGAATAAAAATAGTTTCATTATCTAATTTTAAAAAGGGTTCCACAGCAGGATCATCAGATAACTCATCATATGATACGTGTTTTAAATCAGAAATATTTACCACTAAACTATAATTACCATTAGATCTTGTTTTTATAGTCACATTTTCAGATTCAGATCCAGATGTATACGGATCACCAGTATTCGTTGAAGCAGATTCTCCTGGTGCTCCTTGTAAACCTACATTCTCAGCACTTACAATCTCTGTATATGGATATACACCGAACTCATCAAGAGCCCATGTCTTAAAACCAGATTCACCAAAATGGCTTCCATTGTTACGTTGACCTCGATTTTTAACGGTAATATTGAAATTCCAAGATCCAAGATTTTTAATTTGCTCCCAAGATGATCTTTCATAATCTACAACACCAGTTTCCTCACTGTATGGAAGACCACCTCTATTTTCTACAGTATAATTAGTCCAACTTACCCCTGTGCTATCAGGTCCTGGCGCATATCTAAATTGATAACTTGGTTTGAACTCAAATGTCAAGTTCCTTGCATGTCCACCATCAATACCTAAGTTATCTTCTACGTCGACTGAAGTGAAACCCCCCTTGGTCATCTCCGTACCGTTATTCGGCCATTTAATATTATACGATTCGTTATCAGAATTAAACTCTGAATTATTCATTGTGTCATTTTCATTATGGTAGGAAAGGAAAAAGTTTCGGTTCGACCCGTGATTTCCGCTCGTGTTATACTTATCTCCCGTATCAACATCTAAAGTCGAATCCCAATTATCATGCCAACCAGTAATATTTATATATTCAATATTTCCCCATCCTTGATCGCTACTAACATTAACAACAATTCGAAGCCAGGTCGCA
>CAYPUK010000151.1:0-42347 GCA_964414035.1 uncultured Thermoplasmatales archaeon
ATTGGATTGGATATGGTGTTCATGGATTGGACCAGTATTCATTTCGAAGCAAAGGTATCAAATCTTGTTCGCTATGGAAAAAGCAGAGATCATCGACCAGACTGCCCGCAAGTCACCCTGGGATTTGCAGTAGATGAACGGTCAAAGTTTCCCGTAGGATTGACGGTGCAACCAGGTAATGTGAACGATCAAACCCATTTTAAACAAACGTTTCAGCAGATTAAACCTGGATTAAGAACCGGATCCTGTCTTATTTTTGATGCTGGTGCATCAGGCGTACCTAATTTTGATCTGATTGTTTCTCATAACATGAAATATATATCTAGGATGAAACTCAATCAAAGCGATGTGAAGAATCATCTAAACACGTTTTCCAAAGAAGACTGGAGACGGGTGGTCACCGGAAATAAAGATGAAGAAGTGTATGGGAAAAAACTGGTGTTTCCCAGTCGAACGAAATATCTGTATTTCTCTCCAAGATCATGTGATGATATCCTAACGAAACGACAAAAACGATTGGAGAAAGAATACGATGAAGCAATGGAACTGCAGAAAACCATTCAATCAAAGAAGAAAACACGGAAGAAATATCGTAATAGCAACCACTTTCTTTCTACTCATATTTCATATACGTTTCCGCTCACTGGCATCAGCCGCAAACAAGCAATCGAGGAAGCCTTACAACGTTCAATCACTGGCAAAGAAGGATTTTTTGCCCTTGTTTCCAACAAAGATTTCTCAGTTCATGAAGCACTGATTTATTACCGGGAAAAAGACTGCGTTGAGAAACTTATTCACAGCATGAAAAATGAGATTGATATCCGTCCAACACGAGTGTGGACACAGGAAGAAATCCATGGTTCTATCTTGATTGCGTTTCTTGCTCAATTAGTGATCAGCTTGCTTCGTTTTAAGCACAAAACATTACGCCGGGTTTCTACAAAATTTATCAAGCAAAGCCTGAAAAATTTCGCACTTACCATCATTATTGGAAAAAATGGGGTGAAAAGACGAATGTTTTCTAATTTCGATAGGATCAATACCCTGATTTTTTGTGAAAAAGACCCAGGATAACGTGTTTTTCAGCCACCCTCATGGCTGAAAACATAGTAAAATGTGTCATGTGCGAACTATGGTCTAATCAAGAAAAGAAGCAAAATTTAGATTGAAGTGCGAAATTCAGGATTCCAGGGTAAATCCTTGAATAAATCAAATTTTACTTTCCCAGAATCTAGTGGGAAACGAACAACGGTGAATGGTATAATGTTTGTTATCTTTGTCAGCTGCATGGGATTTCCAATACTTTCTTTTGGAACTATCCATGTAATGATATTTGTTTTTTCATCAAATGCACCATCACATTCAACATATTGAGTATAGTCATTACCTTCTTCATTCAATATCCCTGCTAAATATGAAGTTAACCCTCGTGGTAATAAATGTATGCTAGCGCCGTATTGAATATTATTAGATGTCCATTGTATCACATAAATGAAATCATAGGTGTCAGAATTAGATTCTAATTCTCTTACCTTCATACTAACATACAAATTATCTGGTTTATCTTCCAGTTCATGGAACCATACAGATTCCCAATCAGCATTTTTATAATTCATCTGTGGAAAAAAGGGTATTACTCCTAAGAGTTTAACATCTAGAGTTCTGTCAACTATTTCTGGATCATCTTCACTACCGCCGGACACAATTATTGAGAATGATGCAAGAAGCAACGGCATAATAATAACACTTGAAATTATTTTCTTTGCCATGTATTCCTCACCTCATTAATATTGTATTACATAATCTCGTCCATATCGTACTGATTCTGGGGCTGCATCTGTCAAATCCCCACCGGCAAACAAAGAGATTACACTACGAAGTAACTGTCGATCAAAACCAATCTTGCCTAAAAAACCAATACGTACAAATGTCAATGCATAGGTGTTCGTTAATACATCATCCTTTTGAGGATTTTTTATGTATTCTTTTGGAATTTTAAAGGTTACAATCCCCTTTTCTTCATCAATTGATCCATCTATTTTTTGATAATGTTCTTGGAACCAGAATCCATGTCCCCATCCAGCAGAAAAATGATACACTGATTCTTCAAAACCTATAGCTACACCTGCTGCACATTCAATTCCTTGATATTCCCAATGGACCGTTAATTTTTGTTTAAATTCATTCTCCTCTATCTGCTTAATCTTTAAACAAACAAATAAATAATCTGGTTGTTCAGATTCTTCATAAAACCAAGCGGAAATGATGTCTAAATAATCGACAACATTTGAATCAGCTTCATCGTCTATTTCTGGGTCTTCTTCACTCCCTGCAGATACAGGAATTTGTAAAGATATGGAAATCATCAGCATTATTATAAAAACTGATAGTATCCTTTTATTCATCTTATACTCCCAAATATAAACAATAATATTATTATTTATTAATTTTTCTCATAAATTATTGTATTTTATCGTAATTTATAATACAATTAATCCCATTTTGACAAATCAAAGGTTTTTAATTCTAAACCACGGCTTGCGTCAATAATCTAATTTTCCTCTGAAGAGTGTTTCCCATTCCTCTTCAGTCTTCTTTCCTTTTGAATAGGTTAATTAAGCTTAAATTACTACCTCAAAACCTTCAGAATTACGTCTGAGGCTAATGGATTACTAGGCAGTATTAAGGGTTAGGTTAGGGGTAAAGGTTTCTGAGGGGGGGGGCTTTGAAAATAATTTGATTAAGTGAAGGAATATTTATTCAGTTCTAAGGTATCAGTTGTAAACCTCCAATTATAATACCATTGACTGTATCAGAGACAAACACGCCCTCATCACATTCAAGGGTTATGTTTATTGAAAACAATCCAAACCCGATAACCCAATTATTTGGTGTGCATATAGTGAAGTCATCTGGTTCAAGACTGTTTGCAACATTGCATTCACGGTTATTATAACGGAATTTACTAGTAATGGTTACGCCAGTCATTCTGACGTTGTGAGCAGTTGCATCCCCTATATTTTCAACCCTGATTAGTGGTGTAGGGAATGATTGACCAGATAGTATACGAATATCTAATTCAGGTCCTTAATCAGCGGTAACTGTTGGTATTGTTATTAGAAGTACTATCATACATATTGTTTCGACTACTATTTTTTTCATATTATCTTATCTCTCGATTCATTTTTATTTGATGTTAAGATTATCTGGACCTTAGTAATTCTAGACAAAGTATGTTTTTTTATTTTACTACTTATTTTTTTATCATAAATAGATTCTTCTACTTTTAAGTGAAGGCTTTGTTTTGTAACAAGAGTAGTAGTTACTTTTGAAATAGAATTTAATTCACAAAAATAGTCAGATTTTATCTATTTTTATTAATCTTTTTAAATTATGAATAATTTTTTAAAAGTAAAATCAATGTATTTTTTAGTTTTTTTTAAACTATATTTCCATTATTTTTAAGTATATCTAAATTTTTTTTAACCTGCTTTTAAAAATCTGCCCAATTATCTGGTTGGATTTAAAGAAAGGGGCTGATAAAAAATGAAAAAGATTATAATAATATTAGGTGCTGTTTTTATGTCGTTGTTACTTACTTCTTCGGCTACTGCTGTTCCGCAAACACACAGTCGACCAGCAATGGATCTCATTGAAAAGATAGAACAAAAAACTTCTGTTATTGAAGGGTTAAAAGAAAAAATTAATACTGTTGAAGTTTTAGAAAATTCTGGTATTATTGATTGGATTATACAACTATTACGCGCAGTACTCAATTTTATTTACCATTTGATACAACTTGTTTTAGATTTGTTTAAAATTGTGCAACTTCTTGAGGCGATTATCTCGGCGATTAATCGATTAGTGGATTTGGTTATGCAGTTTATTAATAAAATTATTGATTTGATCACCCCAGATTTGCAAAATACCACTATGATAATAAAATAAATTTTTCTTATTTTCTCTTTTTTTTATTAAAGAGATATACTTTTCATGCTAGATCATATCATAAATTAATTGATTAAAAAGAGTCAACAATTAGCAAAATACAAATATGGATAGGTGTCTAGGAAACTTTTATATAATTAATTTTATCATATTATTTATTCGTTTATTGGAGGAAAAAGAATTTTTGATTATACAAAGAATTATTAGTTCTTCAGTTTTCATTTTTCTTTTGATTGCTTTGTTTTTACCTTTAGTTTCGCCATTATCAAATACTCATAGCCTAGCAATTGATCAACACCAGGGTGACATTGTTAATGTTAAACAAAATTTATCTAATTTAGAACCTGGTGATATTGCTTTTAAATTTCCTGATATTTTCCCTAATTTTTTTCCAAAAATTATCGATCACTGTCTGTTATTTATTGAATTTGATTATTCGACGGGTAAGTATGTATTCATCGAGGCAAATGTTCCAAATGAAATAGTTCAATATGTTTATGAAACAGAATCTTCATTGACTAAACATCCCTATGGGCCTGTTGCTAGAGTAAAACATGCTAATGAAACACAAAAAGATAATGCAATAAATTTTGCGAAAAAACAAGTTGGAAAATCATTTCAAATGGAAGTAATAAACAAGAATTATAATCCAGAAGATATTGATAATGATCCTTATGCCAACGAATGGTACTGTAGCGAACTTATGTGGGCAGCTTATTATAATTGCAACAATTCTTTTTCAGAATCAGAACCTAGAGGAGGATATGTATATGGCGAAGGTATAGATTTAGATCGAAATGGTTGGAATACGATTTTTTTTAATATCTCAATTGTTGCTCCAAGGGAAATTTTATTTAATGAGGATGAAGTAAACGTTTTTTACCTACATAATAATACCAAGGTTAATAGACCGTTTATGCGTGATTATGGGATGGATGATGTATATCAACTGTTGTTTTCAACGATGATAAAATTTGATAGATTTTTTTAAAAGGAAAATAATACCTAGAAAGTTACATTCAAATTCAAATTTTTTTCAGTCTATAGTGAACATCATTGTAGCAGTGAAGAGTATAATATTTCCAGATTTTAGACCAATATTTAAAATAAAATGTTTCGTATAATATATTAGAAAGAAGATGCATATTAATCTTAACATAACTATTCATTGGGGGTAAATATGTATAGAGTTATATTGAAAATAGGCTGTATGTTTGTGATTACACTCTTATTATGTGGATCAGCATTTAATCCAAGTTTGATTGCTCAGAAAGAACATCAGTTTGATCGCGAATTAGTTGAAATGCCAATGAAAGATAAAAAAATCCAAGAGATAATTAATAAAATAAATGAAACACTGATTAGAACATTTCTTGAATATTTGGTCTTTGAAGTAGGGTGTAGATACACTGGTTCGTATGGTTGCCAAAAGGCAGCAAATTATATCTTCAATCAATTTAATGATATGGGATTATATGTTCGATGTCAAGACTGGAGCGCGCGGGGCAATAGATGGCATCCGGGTCTTTTTATATCACAAAACATTGAAGCAACACATCACGGAACTGATCCTGATTATAATGAAGAAATCATTTTCAATGCACATTATGATACTGTAAAAGAAACGGTTGGTGCGAATGATGATGGCTCAGGAACTGTTGGTGTTCTTGCAGCTGCCTATGTTCTCAGTCAATATGATTTTAAAAGAACACTTAAATTTGTGACGTTTTCTGGAGAAGAAGAAGGTCTTCTCGGAAGTCATGTGTATGCAAGATCATTATATGATCAACGTAATCCTGTTTTAGTAGAATTCAATGCGGATATGATTGGAAAAGCTACAACTCAGGAAAATGGAAGAAAAATTAGACTTTCTTACACCGAAGATGCAGATTGGATTGCAGATATAATGAAAGATATGACTAAAACTTATGGTTTAGATTTTGAAATTGGAGAGGGTTGGAATATCGATAGAGGTGCAAGTAGAGGCGGAAGTGATTATTTTGATTTCATTAAATTAGGATATGAATCAATGTGTGTGTGGCAAGCAGAAGGTGATCCGTATATGCACACTCCTCAAGATAACATCAATAATGTGAATATTAGTTATCTTGTGAATACCACTAGACACATTGCTGCAACCATAGATATCCTAGCGGATTTAGAGATAGAAGTACCGCGGATTCATATTGCAAGCCCAAGATATGGAAAAGTTTATTTCAATAATAATGCACGGAAGAACATTGAAAGGTATACACCGATTGTTTTTGATGACATTAATCTTTATGCAGAAGTAAAAGAGGGTTCGTATCCAATCGATCGGGTTGAGTTTTATTATGGTAAACGATTGGTGTTTACGGATATGGAAAAACCATATGAATTCCTCTTGAATAAACGGTCGATATTTAAACATAAGATTAAAGCTATTGTTTATGATACTGCAGGAAATAGTGCGATTGATGAAATGGATATCTTTTTCTTTAACCTGAAGAAAAGGTAGAATTAACATAATTACATTTTCCTGAACGGTCAAATGATTATGTTGTAAACAATTTTTCAGAAATATTTATTTGTCATGTAATTCCCCAAATTCCCTAATTTTGTAGCTCCAAAATTCCATAGTTGATTGAATACCTGTCTGTTTTTTACAGGCGGGTATTAGTGGGAATATGATTTATGATTTTAACTATGTTCAGAATCGTTTGAAATATGTTCTTCTTGTAAGAGATAATCAGATGATTATTTCTGAAGCATCAAGAAAAGCAGGTGTCACATGGAGGACGATGAAAAGTTGGATTCTTTGATATAATAAGTCTGGTTTTAACGGTCTTGTGAACAAACCACGAGGTGGTTTGAATACAGGGTCTGATGATGGAAAAAGATCATTGTTGATTTGAAAGTTGAGAATAGAAGTAGAAGTGCTCGAAAGATTCGTGATTTGTTACAGGAAAGATATGAAGCATCGGTTCATTGTCAGACCGTATGGTAAGTGTTTAAAGCAGTTGGTGAACATAAACGAGTTAAACAGAAATTTAAAGTGTATCATGATTTTGAACGATCAAAGCCGAATAGTTTATGGCAAGTAGATTTCATGGATGGAATAAACATTGAAGATGTTGATTTGGTTTATCTGCTTGTTTTTATCGATGATCATTCAAGGAAAATTGTTGGTGGCAGATTTTTTAAAGATATGACGATTCAACATGTCCTTGAAACCCTTTGGATGGCAATAATAAAATATGGGATGCCATCTCAGATTTATTCTGATCAAGATTATCAATTTATTTCTCTTCAATTGCGGGAAATAGGCTAAATAAAGGATAAAAAAAAGATTTGATTCATTGGAAAGGACGAACGATCATTGATTTTTGATTGTACTATTAATACCACAAAGATTTATACAAGGAACTAATTGTCCTCTCCTAGAATTAGTATGGATCGAGTCCCTGTCACCAAGTTCAACCGCCGTCATAATGATCAATTCAATGAATTTTTAAAGAAACTTGAATTACAAGCTATCGAAACTGCTGAAGAACGTATTCCTTTATATCTCAGATGTGGTATCAAAGACGCAGGACACATCTTAGATGTCGGTTGTGGATCAGGAATAATTACAAGAGAATTGGCATTACTCACTCGTGGAAAAGTCATGGGTGTTGATAACTCATCTGATATGATAAAAGTAGCAAAAAAATTATTGAAAAATGTTGAAAATATTGATTTGCAAGTGGCAGATGGTGAAGATTTACCATATCAAGATAACACATTTGATGTCACCACCTGCAATCTAGTATTAATGTGGTCCCATCACCCTCAACAAATCGTCCAAGAGATGGCAAGAGTAACAAAATCAGATGGAATCGTACTTGCAAGTTTAGAACCGGACTACGGTGGTAAATTACATTATCCTGAAAATCAAAAGATCGACCCGATATTTGCAGGCAAAGCCATCCGAGATAAGGGAGGAGATCCGCATATTGGGCGGAAACTTCGATGTCTGTTTGTCCAAGCTGGACTTAACACAGAAGTTGGTATTGGCAACAATCGGATTTGGAGTTGTGAGGAAGACAAAGCATATTATCTTCACGCCCGTGATTTCTATGTTAAAGCTCTTGAAAATGCTGGATTGAACCAAAAAGAAATCGATGAATGGGAGTTTTCATATCTTCAATCACTTGATCAAGGAGTTCAGCTGAATTTTTTCCCACAGTTTTATGCCATCGGTAAAAAACCATAGTGTTTATATCCTTTTTTTCAATGTGAAGTAGTGATGCAACAACAAGATACTTCCCTAGTTATCTCTGGAAAAGAGATTGCAAATGTTCTTAAAAAACAAGTAAAACAGGATGTTGAACGATTACAAAAAGAATTGAATAGAAAACCTCGGGTTATCTCCTTTATTGTTGGAGATGATCAGGAATCAAAGTTGTATTTGAAATTACGAAATAAAGCATGTTTTGAGGTGGGAATCGATGCGGTTCAACATGAATTTCCAGAAGCAGTAACGTTTAGAGAACTAGTTAGTGAACTTGAAAAGGCTAACGCTGATGATCAAGTAGATGGTATCTTTGTGCAATTACCCTTACCTAAACATCTTGACGCTCAAACAGTATTATCTCATATTCATCCAAGTAAAGACGTTGAAGGATTCACTGCAGAAAACATGGGAAATCTAGTCAATAACAATCCGTTTCTTGTTCCCTGTACCCCTCAAGCAGTCATGCATATATTAGATCATCATCAGATACCTTTGAAAGGTGCTCATGTAGTAATCGTTAATCATAGTACGGTTGTCGGAAAACCACTAGCATTGTTATGTTTACAACGTAATGCCACTGTTTCTGTTGCTCATGTGTTCACTAAGGATCTGAAAGCAATAACCATGCAAGCTGATGTGTTAATCACTGCTGCTGGCGTACCAAAATTGATCACTAAAGATATGGTAAAAAAAGATGCAGTGGTTGTTGATGTAGCCATCGTTAAAACAGATCAGGGTGTTACTGGTGATGTTGATTTTGAGGAGGTCAAAGAAAAAGTAAAATTGATCACTCCGGTTCCTGGTGGTGTAGGGCCAGTTACCATCGCTTCAGCGCTTGAAAATATGGTAAAAGCGACAACTGCTTCACGAACGGTGAAGAAAAAGGATGAATAGGATTCTCATCCCAATCAGTCTTTTTTTACTAGGAGTGTTTTTTTTAGGATATGGTCTTTTTATTGGTGAAGTAACTATTGGATTAGCAGTGTTCATTCCATTTATCATGAGTAATGGATTGTTTGGATCCTTAGGAATTAGTTGTTTATTCTTAAGTATGCTTTTCCTATTTTTCATCCTTCCACTATCAGCTTCAAATCATAAATCTCAATATCATCAAACTGGTTTTGACAATGAAACGTTTGATTCTAATACAAAAAAATCAAAGATCGGAGGCGTGGTGTTTCTTGGACCAATCCCAATCGTATTTGGGTCAGATAAAAAAGTAACAAAGTCAATGATAGTAGTAAGCATCATCATTCTGATTATCATTCTTTTTTCGCTTATGCTTCACTTTTACTAAATGAATAACTCCCAATTGAAATGGTAATCAAACTTAATGAAACAACGACGATGAGATTAATAAACGGTGGATTGACATATAACCTTCCTAAATATGTTGGACCAAACAAACTTCCTCGTAATCCATCAACCATGTAAAACACTGGATTGACTCGAGCTATGGTTAACAGCATCGGTGCATCAATCACGGTGAAAAACGCTGAGGATAACAAGATAAGCGGCATCATCACTAGATTCATAATAATAGGAAATGATTGGAAATCATTCATTTTTGAAGCAAAAATCAGACCGAAACCAACGGCGGTAAAGGCAGTAAAGATCATAAATAACAATGTGAGTAAGATTCCTATAGGTCCTGAAAACGGGATACCAAGGAAAATACTAATGAGTAAAATAATAAAACCTTGTACTAATGCAACAGATGCTCCACCAAGTGTTCTTCCGATAATAATTGATAATCTGCTTACCGGTGCAACTAATACTTCTTGAAGAAAACCAAATTGTTTATCCCATAAAACGGAAATCCCAGTAAACATCGATGAAAACACAATCGCCATTGTAATTATCCCAGGAGCTAAGAAACTGCGGTAATCAATAGTTCCAATATCTGCAAGTTGAATCTGATTAAATCCTGATCCCAGGATCAATAAAAAGAACAAGGGTTGGATAATACTCACCAATAACCTACTTTTTGAGCGAACGAATCGTTTCATCTGTCGAAGCCACATCACATAAATCGCTTGAATCTCAAGGTTCATCATCCGTTATCGACCTCGTTTAAACCGTGGTGGAATATTTCCATTTTTTGTTTCCTCATCCCGTATGGTTCTTCCAGTATACGAAATAAACACATCATCAAGCGTGGGTTGTCGTACACTAATACTTTTAATCTTGATGTCTTGTTTTTGAGCGCTTTCAATAATAATCGGGATTTTTTCATCACCCTGCTTTACACCTAACGTAAGATGATCATCATAAGTCTCAGTTTTTTTCACCCACTCTTTTTGTTTTAATTCATCTAACAATCTTTGATTATTCGTACTAGACAAGGTAATAACATCATTACCAATGGATTGTTTTAACTTTCTAATAGTATCCATTACCAATATTTTCCCATGATCAATAATACCTACTCGATTGCATAGATTATCTGCTTCATCCATATAGTGGGTTGTAAGAAAAATCGTTGTTTTTTCCTCTCGATTCATTTTTTTGATATATTTCCAAATGGCTTGTCTTGTCTGAGCATCAAGTCCAAGTGTTGGTTCATCAAGGAATAAGACTTTTGGAGAATGCATTAGGCCTCGTGCGATTTCCAATCGTCGTTTCATTCCTCCTGAATAATTTTTGACAAGCACATCTTTTTTATCCGTTAAATCTACAAGTTGTAAGACTTCATTGATTCGTTCATCCCTCTTTTTTTTAGGGATGCCATACATTCGTGCATGAAAATCAAGGTTTTCAACACCAGTTAGTTCAGTGTCAAGTGCAGGTTCTTGAAATACTACTCCAATACTTTTTCGAACATCATCTCTTTTTTTTATGATATCGTGACCTGCGATTTCTGCGGTTCCATTGGTTGGATGCAGTAAGGTAGTAAGCATTTTAATGGTGGTGGTTTTTCCAGCTCCGTTAGGACCGAGAAATCCAAAGATTTCTCCTTTTTGAACCGTAAATGAAATAGTGTCGACTGCAGTAAGGTCTCTAAATGATTTGGTGAGATCTTTGGTTTTAATGATTTCCACAGAGTTTAATCTCCTTTTTTATGGCTGATATATGCTCTTCCTAAAAAAGATATTGCTGATAATCATTCAAATATTGACAAAATACCATCAATTGTTAGCACTATTTTTTTTAAGGAGGACCTATTGTCCCAACCTTGTTCTATGTCATTTCACGCTGAGCTCATCAATATCATTCTTTCAAAACGAATTTCATCTAAACAAGAAATTCATCGCTTAAAGATAAAACTGTGTAAAAAACATGGATTATCTGATATTCCTAAGAACAGTGAAATGATTCCTCATATACCAGATTCGCTATCCACAGAGGATAGGGCATTTGTAATCAAAGCCTTGCGTAAAAAACCAATGAGAACGATTTCAGGTGTGGCTGTAGTTGCAGTAATGACCAGTCCTGCAGAGTGTCCGCATGGTCGATGTATACCCTGTCCAGGAGGACCAACAAATGATTCCCCGCAAAGTTACACTGGTTTTGAACCAGCTGCAATGAGAGGATCATTGAATAAGTTTGATCCATTCGATCAAGTGACTGCTCGTATTGAGCAGTTAGAAGCAATCGGTCATCCAGCAGATAAGATCGATCTAATCATCATGGGTGGAACATTTACTGCTCGCGATCCCTTTTATCAAGAATGGTTTGTAAAACGATGTTATGAATCTTTAAATCAACAAACTGCAAAAACACTTGAACAAGCTAAAAAAGAAAATGAAACTAGTAAGCATCGATGTATCGGGTTAACGGTTGAAACCCGTCCCGATTGGTATCGATTACAACATATTGATGAAAGTCTTCGTTTTGGAGCTACTCGAGTTGAACTCGGCGTGCAAAATGTGAATGATAATGTATTGTTTACCATGAACCGGGGACACACGGTTAGTGATACAATTCTAGCAACCCGGGAAGCAAAAGAATCTGGATTAAAAGTATGTTATCATATGATGCCTGGTCTTCCAGGATCAAATGAAGAAAAGGATCTTGACTGTTTTAAAGAATTGTTTTCAAATCCTGATTTTCAACCGGATATGCTTAAGATCTATCCAACACTTGTGATCAAAAACACACCATTATACAAACAGTGGAAACAAGGAACGTATACACCATTATCCACTGAAGATGCTGTTGATCAGATTGCTAACATGCTATCATTTGTTCCAGAATATGTTCGTATTCAACGGATTCAACGAGATGTTCCTGCTCAGTATATTGAAGCAGGAGTACAGAAGAGTAATCTTCGTCAACTAGTTAATAACAGATTAAAGAAGAAAGGTATTCCTTGTCGAGAGATTCGTTGTCGTGAACTTGGCCATAAAAGTTTGCAGGGACAAAAAAAAGCAAAAAAGATTTCATTAGAAGATGTTAAACTGGAAAAAATAGTGTATAATGCAAGTAAGGGAACTGAAGTTTTTCTTTCACTGGTTATTCCATCTGAAGATGCATTAGTTGGGTATTTACGATTACGAGATTTACAAAGACCTCATAGATATGAATTAAGCAAACATTCCTCTATGATCATTCGAGAACTGAAAGTAGTTGGTCAAGAGATCAGTATTGGAGAATCTGGAAAAGATGGAGTACAACATCAAGGATTTGGAAAGCAACTGGTAAAAGAAGCGGAACGAATTTGTGTTGAAGAATTTGATAAACATCATTTATTTGTGTTAAGCGGGATTGGAGTAAAAGAGTATTATCGAAAGTATCTTGGTTTTACTGATAAAGGCGTTTATCTTCATAAAAAGGTTTAAAGATTCTAGTAAAATAATGAATGTTGATCATTGACGATGAAATTTATTGATTCTGAACATATTGAAATCAATCGCGAATTATAAGATCCTGATAAATTTACCATTGAGTTCATTACTATATTGAAAAAACATATTGATTATGTGATTGTTAGTGGATATGTCGCAATTTTACTTGGGAGAGCCCGGGCTAGTGAAGATGTTGATGTCATCATTCCAAGGATTACTTTTTCTGATTTTAAAAAATTATACGGAAATCTTAAAGAAAATGATTTTTATTGTTTAAATGCTGAAGAAGAAAAAATAGTTTACTCCTATTTAGAAGAAAATCTTGCAATTAGATTTGCAAAACTTGATACCACCATTCCAAACATTAAATTGAAATGGATTAAAGATGATTTTGACAAAATTGCGATGAAGAAAACAATTGACGTTACTATCAAAGATAAACATATTTGCATATCTCATCTTGAACTGCAAGTTGCTTTCAAAGAAGTAATTTTAAAATCACCGAAAGATTTGGAAGATGCGCTACATTTGAGAAGTGTTGCCAAAGAATATCTTGATTTCAGTTTAATTCAAGAATATAAGGAGAAGTTACATGGGTTTTATTGATGAAAATAAAAAGGAGCGGGAGTCTTTTGTTAAGAAATGGGCTGAATATGTTCGAACTCATAGCGATAAGGATTGGTCAAAACAGCAAAATGTAATTATCAATTCCTCCTTGAAATCAGCCCATATGACCCGCGAAGAATTCTTCAAAATGAAAGGCGAAACACATTACGTATAGGTTTCATTGTTGATTTTTTTAGCTAAAAGTTTCTCTCTTATTCTTTTTAAAAGTGTTGTTTTTTCACTTTGCCGTGGACCTCTTATTGCAATTATCTCTTTTTCCCTGTAACCAGGATTCAATGTTACTGTCTACATCTCGTTCTACATAAACCATATCTAGGTATTAGATAAATAAGTTTATAATTTTCATTATTATTGGAAAAATAATAAAGTTATTTTAACAAAATATGGAAAAATTACAAACCTAATATCATCTTTAATTCACTCCTAAAAAGGAGAAATAACAGAAATGCCCCCTTTTATTTGGTTATTTTTCAAAATCAAACTCATCTCCAATTCCTAGCTTTTTTTCCCAATAGAATAAGAATGGAAGGTCACCAAAAACCCGCTTCACCTTCAATTGTCATCAATAGAAATCAATTGTTATTATACTCTAAAGATTGATCATAGGCATCATTATCATTTGGTTGAAGATCTGCTAGATTTTTTCTTTCAGAGTCATGAGATTTTATTTCTGACTGTAGGCTATTAAGTTGATCTTGGATCCTTTCTTCCCGAATTTTTTTACCCATAATCTCGCAATACGTCCCTTTAAAGGTCATTGGTTTGTATACCTCTTCATCCCAATTATCTTCAATTCTTGGTTTTTTATCCTTGAGGCTTTTTTGCCATGCAGGAACGATTTTTTCTCCTAGAAAGTTATCAGTTGGTTTTTCAGGTGTTTTAACAGTTAATCCACTCTTTTTTTCTTTAAGCATTGGAATAATAGATGTGAGTTTTGAAAGATTTTGAATAACAAAACCAGGGATTTTCTTCGGAAGAATTTGTTTTTTGATGATTACAAAATAGAAGAATAATAAGAACAGAAGAATACCAGCGAATAATCCAATCCACATCATTGGAAATGATTTGACAACAGAGGCCAGGGAAGATTCACTCTCGATAGTAATCGTATGGTCAATGGATAACACTTGATTATCATCAGTAATAGAAACACAGGTAATGGTGTATGTGCCACCTTTTTTATAGCTATGATCAACTTGAATTCCAGAGGCAGTACTTTCATCACCAAAGCTCCAAGAAACAGAAACAACTTCTACATCCAAAGGAATGAATCCATCTTCATACGCATCAAAATGTAAAGGTTCATTGCTTTTACCGGTTGTTTTCGTAAAAAGTCCAGCTAATTCTTCCTCAGCTTGACTGATATTATATTTATACACGGAAACAACTGCGATGGTATACCATTTTGAAACAGCATGATTGCTATCTTCCACTTGAACCTTCACTTGTTTAGTTCCTGTGCTATTCCATAGATGAGATAATCCAATTTCAGTTCCACTGTTTTGATATGTTGACCACGATTCTTCTTCGGTTTCACTCCATTTTATTTTGTATCGAACTTGATCGCCATCCAAATCATTTAGTTTTATTTTCGCCTGCCAAACATCATTAACAAACGCATCATATGATGGATCAGTTATTGTAGTAAGCGTTGGTGGATTATTGTACTGAACAATGACTACTTCAGCAGTATCACTTGCAAATGAGTCCCCATTTGTTATTTGTAATTTTATTGTATAGGTATCAGCGGTTTCATAGGTATGAGTTATTGTTGATTCATTAATCCATGTTGTATCCCAAGTGCCATCATTATCAAAATCCCATCGATACCCCGTGATATTTTTTTGTTTTGATGTACTTTTTGATGCATCGAACTCAAGAGAAGTTTTTGCTATTCCTTCATACGGTCCACCGGCATCAGCAGTTAACTCATCTGAAGCGATTTCTTCATTTTCTTTTTTTGATGAATTTACTATGGTAAAACAATAACTTTGATTTTTCCATTTCATCATACTTTGATCTTGAATAGATAGATTCCAGGTGTATTCTTGATCAATTTCAAGATTTGATACAGAACAATAAATCAAGCCGCTTGTTGTTGTATTTGATGCATCACCGATAAAGGGATGAGTAGTGATATTCCAATAGAATGAATCGTTTTCTAAATCAGAGATGTTTACCGTAATATTATGTAAATCCTTCAACGCAACGTTACTGTTATCTTTCGGATAGATTTCGTTAATAATAGGTAGTTCATTTTCGGATTTTGTAAAAAATGAATACGTGTGTTTTACAGTATCGATTCCATCAGTAGCTTTTACCTGTAGGGTAACCTCTTGATTATATTCTAGATTGGTAAGATCTATTGATTTGATACCTGGTCGATCATTTGTTTTATTTGTCCATTGGCCATTACTGCAGGTGATAGACCAGTCCAATGAATCTAGATCATTATCATGAATGTTAATCATCCAGGTGAGACTTAATGCTTGATTTTTACTTTGATGTGGTGGTGTGGGAATACCAAATTCCGGAATGGTATTCAGTGTTTTACTTTCAGTGACTACACATTCTTCTTGATACGCATTATCTGTTTTATTCCAGCTCCATGCTTGAAAATAATAAATCGTATGTGGATTTAGTGAACTGCAAAGAAAGGATGTTTCTTCTCCTTTGAACACTGCTGTTCCATTTCCTCGTTCCCAAGTTGAGACATTATTGAATTCGATGTAGGTTTCATCAGATCGATATCCTTTGGCCCAAAAGAGTTTAATTTCGGTTGAACTGATTGTTTCTGCAAAAAAACTATTTGGTTTTGTTGGCATGTAAATATCTCTAACCGTGAATGAATACTGTTTGCTTTTTGTTTCACAACAATCAGTTGCATTTACCCATACGGTATACTCTGTGCTGAAATTAAGATGTTGAAGGGTTAAACATCTTGTTGTTTCTGACGGTGTATTGCAGTGTAAGGATTGATTATTGGAGCACTCAATTGACCAGGAGATTATATCTTCATCTGCATCTTTTACTTTCACAATCCATTGCACCGTAGGATCTAAATTATCTAAAGATTCAACACTTGGATTAAGAAGTTCAATAGTAGGAATCGAATTATTCTCTGTGGTCGCATTAGCAATGGTACCATTAGTCCATTGTTTCATGGTGTTATTCCATGACCAGGCCTTGTAATAATAGGTTGTATGAGGATCTAAATCTTGATGAATAAACTGATTTGTGGTCGTGTTAGTAACGTTTTGATGATCACCTCGTTGCCAAGTAGCATTAAAGGATAATGAATATTCAATCCAAGTCCAATCAATAGATTCCTGTTCAGTCCAGTCTAATCTAATTTGAAATCGGTTTAATGAAGTTGCAGAAAAATTTGTTGGAAGATCTGAGAAATTACCAGTGTTATCTGATTCATCGGATTGTGTTATTTCTGCTTTTTTAATACCTTGATTGAAAATTGGTACAATACTCATCAAGAAAAAAAATAAGACAATCCCTACAATCATTGTTTTTTTCCAATATATCTTCTTACCTGTACTATATTGGAATTGTATCCCTCTCATGCATCACCATCCATCCAAAAGGCAAATAACAAACCTTACTTAAAAATGTTCCTTATTATTCAAATTATGAATGGTTAGAAAATAAGAAAAAATAATGAAATACCCATATTTTTTAGGTGATCATTTTCGATTGATTACTGTTGGTTTCTTTTGTTGTATCTTGTTTTTTCGATACGGTATCACTGTTTTTTTCTTTGTTGAAATCCGCAAGCCACATGGGGAGTTTTCCTTGGAGTTCCTCTTCACGTAATTGTTTAACAATTCGGGGTTCATCGTCAATGAACATCGGTTCTTCATCGAGAAATAATATTGATTCCTCTTGGTCTTGGTTATAAAATATATCCAATTCATCTTCTATTTCTTCCTCAATCCCCTTTAGATGGTATTTATCAAATTTTTGTTTTTTATATGGTTTTCTTTGTCCCATACATCCTCTCTCTTACCAACCACGACTAATTAAACACATACATGGTTTAAACCTTTTGTTTTTTTGCAAAAATTCTCTTGACTGATTTATTGTTTTTCAATGATGATATCGTAATACTCTAATAGGCCTGGTTTGTTGCGTGTACCTATGAAGATTACTCCTACTTGTGTTCCTTGTTTATTAAATCGGATTATCTTTGAGTCAAAACAAAGCACAGATGATAAAAACATACAAACCAAGGTTATCAAAAACGCTTGTTCCATGCTTGGAACATTGTACGATCCGTCTGAATGTAGTGCAGTGATTGCAACGAAAGTGCATAAGAAAACCTATGAGATTCTTAGTAATCCTGATCCATATAAGGAGTTAAAAGAGCAAAGTAATCAGATTGCACGGTCGCTTATTCCCTTGGTTAATCAACATATTAAAAAGGCTGAGAATCCATTGAAAACTGCGATTCTTGCTTCAATTGTAGGAAATACGCTTGATTTTGGGATTAAAGGAGCTAGTAAAAATCCTGAAGAGTTAAAACAAGTGTTTGACCAAATTTTTGATGAAGGTTTTGGTTTTGATGACACTGAAAAATTGTTTTCACTCCTTGAAAAATGTAAGTCAGTTCTTTATTTTACGGATAATTGTGGTGAAATCGTTTTTGACAAAGTAGTCATTAGAGAGATGAAAAAATTGTTTCCTCATCTTTCAATTAGTTTAGTAGTGAAAGGTGAACCAGTTTTAAGTGATGCTACTATGAACGATGCAAAAGAATTAGATTTTGATGAGGTTGTAGATACGGTGTTTACCACTGGCGGGTTTGCTGTTGGTGTTGATCTAGATTTAATATCTGATGAACTAAAGACCGCGATGAACGATACAAATCTCTTGATTTGTAAAGGGATGGCTAATTATGAATCGTTTTCTGAAACTCGTATTCATCCTATTGTGTATTTACTTCGGTCAAAATGTAATCCTATCGCATCATCAATGAATGTTCCAGTCGATGCTAATATTGTAAAATTATATGAATAAATCGTGTTTATTCTTTGTATAACCATTCTGCGAGTTGTTCATATTCAGTGAATATTTTTTTTCGAGCTAGCATTGCAACGGTCATTGCTGTGATGATACCACCACCCACAATCATTAGATATACAATGATTTGGTATTCAGCAGCAACAAGGGGATCAGTTCCAGCAATTAGAAGACCTGCCATAGCACCCGGAATAAAGATGACTCCAAGGGTTTTCAATCGGTCGATGGTTGGAATCAATGCTGCTCGAATGCTTAACCGATTGTATTCTTCTATTGCTTGTTTACTAGAAATACCAAGTGAAAGCATTGATTCTATCCCTGTACGATTGAGTTTGATTTCCCGTACTAGCCGGTCTAAAGAAAGAGAACAAATGGACATCGAGTTACCAAATGCCATTCCTGCTAGTGGAATGATGTATTGTGGTTGCAGGGGCATCGCCCTTGAAAGTGCTAATACCATGAGTGCTGTGGTTGCTCCAGCAAGTATTGACGGTGTGGTGATTTGAAACGCGTGGGGCATATGTGTTGCTCGTTTCGCACTTGTGTGTCCTCCAACTAGTATCATGGTGAGAAGAAGGATCCAGATAAGAAAAATCCAAAGTTCGGTTTGAAATAGAAAGGTGAGAAATAAAGCGATGAGAACTAGTTGTCCGCCACCTTTCAGGATTGCATAGGTGAATTCTTTTCCAATCCCTAGTTTTTTGTAAAATGATAAAATGATAACAAGGACAAGCAGACTTGAAACTGCAAGTAGAATGTATAATCCTTCAATTGGTGTATAGGGAATGCCCATGGTTAATATGCCTCCTCCCACTGAAATTGATCTGGTGTGGTAATTGATGTTACGGTTCCCTGTTTGAGATTTGCGATTCGATTACTTACTCTCTTTGCTTGTTCTACATCATGGGTAACCCATAGAACGGTAAGATTGCGTTGTTTACTAAACGAGATTATTCGTTGTTCAACGGTATGAAGATTTTTCGGATCGATTCCTGTTGTTGGTTCATCAAGAAGAAGCATTTTTGGAAAAAGCGCTAGCGCTCGTGCAAGTGATACACGCTTTTTTTCTCCTCCTGAAAGTTGTGAAGCTTTTTTTGTTAAGAAGTTTTCTGATAATCCTGTATCGATCAAGCTTTTTTTGATTTGATGTTCATCATGCATATCATGGATTTGTAATGCAAAACTAATGTTATCGTAAACGCTTCCGGGAAACATCACGCTTTCTTGTGGAACAAGGACCATATTTTTTCTTAATGCTGGTGGAGTATAGTCTGTAATTGGTTTTTGATCAAAAATAATTGATCCCTGATCTGCTTCTATCAATCGATTAAGACAACGGAGTAGGGTTGTTTTTCCTCCACCTGACGGACCAACGATAGTAACAATCTCTCCTTTTTTAATATCAAATGTTATATTTTTTAAGATAGGATTTTTTTGTAAGGTTTTTGAGAGATGATCGATTTGAAGGATTGAGATTATGTTCACCTCATAGGATAGTTTTTCACATCTTTAAGAATTTTTTCTCAATAGTTAGTATGATCTCCTTTTAGTTTTTAGAGTCATTTGAACAAAAATTGATTAAATGCATCTTCCAAACAACCACTGCTAATATCGTTCCGACGATTTGCATGAGGATAAAAATAATTCCATCGAAAACTGAGATTCCTGCAGCTGATAAGGTAAACATTCGAGCGATGGTTACTTGTGGATTAGCAAACATGGTACTAGAAGTAGCAAGTAATAATCCACCAACAAGAAATCCAACGATGATACTTGTTTTTTCATTTCGTTGAGTGCTCAATGAAAGAATAGTTAATACTAACAAAAATGTTCCTAAGATCTCAGCAAAATATAATCCACCATTCCGAGTTATCAAGGAAACACCAAAGAGGTCATTGACTACATTTTGATACATGAAATGACTGATTGCAACACCCGTTAGCCCTCCAAGGATTTGAAAAAAACTGAGTTCTAACCCTTTTTTCCATGTTAGTTTACCAGTAAGAACCATAGCAAAACTGACTGCAGGGTTAAAGTATGCGGTACAAATCGGTCCAAAGGTTTCAATCAATGCAATTAACACAAAAGCAACAGCGAGTGCATCAGCAACCACTGCTACCGCAAGTGTTGACTCAAATACTTCCAAAAAGAGTATCATTGGTGAAATTGCTGCTACTACTAAAAATAATGATCCAACGTATTCACAAAAGGGAAATGAATATTTTTTTAATTTCATATCATACCATCCGTTTCATTCATAGAATCAGTAGAATCACAAAATTTCTCCATTATCCAATCCTTAATTTCATCACGAACGACTCTAAACGATTCTATCTGATCATTTTTTGATTCAGTAATAATTCCTGGATCAGTAAATCCTTTGTGAATCACTTTTTTTCCTGGGTAAAATGGGCAGGTTTCCCTTGCATGATCACAAACGGTTACTACTACATCAAAAACTGTTTCTTTGAATTCATCCACTAATTTTGAGCGATGTTGAGAAATATCAATATCAATTTCTTTCATCACCTGAATTGCTAAAGGATGCACATGTGTTTTTTCCACTCCTGCACTATATGCTTGAAAGCGATTACTGCAATAATGATTCAGTAATCCCTCTGCCATTTGTGAGCGGCATGAATTATGTGTGCAGATGAATAAGACTTGTTTTTTTATCATAAGTCATAATATTATAGCTCGCAATCAGGAGTGGGACCTGGCGGGTCTAAATCTATGTGTTCACCAGTAACCATATAAAAGATTTTTTCAGCCATTTTCACCGCATGATCTCCACATCGTTCCAGATATCTAGCAACCATAATATAGCGAGCACATCGCTTTATGGTCTTTGAATCTTCCATCATATAGGTTAAACATTCTCGGAAAATGGAATATCTGAGTTCATCAACATTTTTTTCTCGAGCAGTAAATCCATCAATGGTTTCCACATCTTCATTTTCAAAGGCAGTTAATGCATCGTTGATCATGCTGTCTACTTCGCGAGCCATATAAGGAATGCTCACTAATTCTTTTACATGAGGTTTATCAGCTAGTTCTAAAGTGATATTTGCAATGTCTTTTCCATATCGTCCTATTCGAGCAAGATAGGTAATTAATTTTAAAACAGTGGCCATCTCACGCATATCCTTTGCCATAGGTTGAAACAAGGTTAATAATTTTAATGCGTCTTGTTCTATTTCTTCATCCATTTCAGAGATATCATTCTTACAATTCAATACGTCTTTTGCCAAATCTTTATCTCGTTCTTTCAATGCTTTTACTGATTTGTTAAGCATATCTTGAGCAAGATTACCCATTCTTACGACACGTTTTTTTAAGTTGTGTAATTCACTATGAAACTCTTCGACCATACCTTCCATTCTCTCCTTACTTTTTTATCCAAATCTTCCAGTAATGTATTTTTCTGTCAGTTCTTCTTTCGGATTTTCAAAGATTTGTTCAGTTTCCCCAAATTCAATTAATTCTCCAAGATACATATATGCCGTGTAATCACTTACTCTAGCTGCTTGTTGCATGTTATGGGTTACGATTACTACAGTGTAATCTTTAACGAGAACCCGCATGAGTTCTTCGATTTTAGCTGTTGCTATTGGATCAAGTGCACTACAGGGTTCATCCATGAGTATGATATCTGGTTCAATAGAAAGAGCTCGTGCGATGCATAATCGTTGTTGCTGACCACCAGAAAGGCCCATCGCTGATGATTCCATTCGATCATGAACTTCTTCCCAAATAAATGCATCTTTTAAACATTGTTGCACAATACTATCAAGTGTTTTCTTCTTTTTTATTCCATGAATCCTTGGTGCATACGCAATATTTTCATAGATGCTTTTTGGAAAAGGATTTGGTTTTTGAAAGACCATGCCTACTCTTTTTCGTAACTCCACTACATCATAACTTTTTTTGTACACATTCTTATCGTCAAGGATTACTTCACCTTCAACGCGGCATTTATCGATAATATCATTCATTCGGTTAAGACAGCGAAGCAATGTTGATTTTCCACATCCTGATGGACCTATGATAGCAGTAATCTTATTCTTATAAACAGGCATGCTTACTTTTTTTAATGCTTGTTTGGTATCGTACCAGAGATCAAGGTTTTTTACTTGCATTTTTAATGATGTTTTCTCGCTCATGTTTTGGTCCTCTAAAAGATTTAAAATTCAACTCTAAATTTTTCTCGTAATATTATTGCAATCGCATTTAATCCTAGCACTATTGAAAGAAGTAAAAATGCTGTTGCCCAGGCATTTTGTTCGACTTCATAGGCACCAATGTAATAAATTAATTGAAGTAAATGATAGGGTAATGCTTGAAACGGTGCAAATAAATTAGGGGTTGCAGGTGCTCCGATAAACACAGCTCCAAGAAATAAAATCGGAGCGGTCTCACCAGCAGCTCTTCCAAGACCAAGAACACCCCCAGTTATAATACCAGGTATCGCGGGTGGAAGTACTATTCTTTTAATCGTCTGCCATTTTGAGGCACCTAACGCATAGCTTCCTTCACGTATGCTATTAGGTACTGAAAGAATTGCTTCTTCTGATGTTCGTATAACTATTGGCAGTGTAAGAAAAGTCAAAACGAGTATCCCATTTAATAAGCAAAATCCAAAGAGTGAAACTAGTAATGCATAGGCAAATAATCCAAAAACGATGGAGGGTATTCCTTGTAGGATATCAACGGTTATTCGTATGATTCGTACGATAATTCCCTCTTTAGCGTATTCAGTTAGATATACTGCAGCTCCGATTCCTAGCGGTAATGTAAAAGCGGCAACACCAATAATCAGACTTATGGTACCAACAATATTTTTTACAACGCCGCCCTCTGCACCGTGTCTACTAACATCTTGTGTTAGGAATTCCCAGGTGATTCCACTAGCTCCATTCATAATGATAGTGCTCATAATGATAAATAGAGGATATAAGACCAGGATAACTGAAAAGATAAGGATGAAATATGCAGCGTATTGTTTTGATTTTCTTCCAAAATCATAAAGGAATTTAAAACTGTAGTTAACACTGAGGATTCCAATGATTATAAGATAAAAAGATATAATTAAAAATTTTAATAATGCTGCACTCATTTCATATGATCTAAGATCAAAAGATGGTGGAAGAGAGGGCAGGTAAAAAGTTGATAAGAGCAAGATTACTGTAAAAATAATCATTGATACTGTTTTTAAACGAATTTTTGATTTTACAAATACATAAGAACATTGTAAAACTAATAGAAAAGAGATAATGAAAAGTAAGACTCTAAGTAATGAATCGCCAATATACACATTAAGCACTGTTGAAATAAATCCAATTAAAATCAACAGTATGGAATAGGCAATAGTGATGGAAGCTAAAACAGTTTTAGGTGTATACCGTTCTTTGTCCATCAATATCTCTATAAATGAATCGATTTGATTTTTTATGATAGACCAATCCATTTTTTTTATCCTCCCTTATACTTCTTTTCGACTCGCTCTTTTAAAATATTTGAAACCACACTCATGGTTCCAACTATGATAAATAAGATAACGCCACAAGCAAATAATGAATGAGTTTGAATACCAGTTGCTTCACCCATTTCAAGTGCAATTATTGACGTAAGCGTTGATCCTGATTCAAAAATATCAAAGGGTGGTACCGGTATCTGCATGATGTTACCAACAACTAAAGAAACTGCCATAGTTTCTCCTATTGCTCTGCCCATTCCCATGATGATTGCTGCTGAAATCCCAGATATTGCTGTGGGAAATGTTATTTTTTTGATTGTTTCCCATTTTGTTGAACCAAGGGCAAGGGATGCTTCTTTTAGATCCCTGGGAACTGCTTTTAAGGCATCATCTGAGATGCTGATAATTATTGGAAGGGCCATTATACCTAGGACTAATGAACCCGCAAAAAGTGAGATTCCTTTCAACAAATCAAAGGTTGGCTGTAAATATTGAACTAAAATAGTAGCTCCTAGGAAACCATACACAATTGATGGTATTCCAGCTAGTAGTTCAATGATTGGTTTTAAAAAAGTCCTTACATAGAACGGTGCGATTTCTGATAGATAGATTGCTACAATCAACCCAAGAGGAATAGCAATAATCATTGCTCCTATGGTAACAATCGCGGTTCCAAATAGAGCTGCACCAATTTTATAGACTTCGCGAGGAACGCTCCATTCATCATTAAAAATACCGAATCCATATTCTTGAAATGCAGGGAGAGCTTCACTAAACAAAAAGTATATTACAAAAAAAACAATGAAAATTGAGACGGCTGCCAAAATGAAAAAGAAGAGTTGAATGAGATTCTCTTTCATTGTTCTTTTTAGCAGCATGACGTCTCACTTCTCCATTTTATATTTATTAGTGGCTAAAACTCTTCATTTTAGTTTATTGTCTTTGTTTAAAGAATTGGAATAAATCCTTCTTCTTCAACGATTTCTTGACCAGCTTCGCCTTGGACGTAATCAATGAATTCTTTGACTAAGCCTGTTGGTTCTCCTAGAGTGTACATGTGTAGACTCCTAGAAATGGGATATGATACATCCTTTACTGAATCCATCGTTGGAATAACTCCGTCAACACTAACTGCTGGACAGGTGTCCTCATTAACATAACCTAAGCCAACATATCCAATAGCATGTTGGTTACCAGATATTTGAGAGACGACATTTGCATTTTCTTGGTTTACATTATCTATTGCAAGAGTACCTCCATCATTTTCAAAATCTTCCAACGCGTCACCTTCATCAGATTCAATCAGTTCCACAAATGTTGCTCTTGTTCCAGAGGTTGATGCTCGATCATTGACAAAGATTTCAAGATCTGGACCGCCAAGTTCATTCCAGTTTTCAATTTCTCCAGTATATATCTTATAAACTTGACCCATTGTTAATGCAGTTACTCCATTTTCGTACACATTTGGGCTGACTACTACAGCTATTCCATCGTATGCAACTACATTGTCAACAATATCAGAGAATTCTACACCTTCGATATTTTCCACATCACTTGGTTTTGCATTTCTTGATGCATCTCCAATGTCAACTTCTCCATTTGCAACAGATTTAATACCAACAGATGAACCTCCACCAGAGACGGTGATTTGAACATCAGGATTTGCATTCATGAATTCTTCAGCGCACGTTTCAGCTATTGGCAATACTGTTGAAGATCCTTTTATGGTTACAGTTGTCTGTTCATCATTTGTTTCTGTACACCCGCTTAATACTGTTGCTGAAAGAGCAATAAGCGTAACAATCACCAGCGTTTTATTGAGGATAATTTTTTTTCCCCCGTTCATGGTTATCATTTGCCGCAAACACGCACTTTTTGTTATATAGTTTATCTACATATACTATATTGATATATATAGAATATATATTAGAATAGAGGCCTATAGAAAAGTTTAAAAAACTCTCTGTTATCATATATCCCAAATATTTAATAGAATTCATGGGGGAATCGACATAGAAATACGAAGAGTACAGATGACTGGAGGCTCATCATATATTATAACCCTGCCCAAAGAATGGGTAAAAACAGTCAACATCGGAAAAAATGATCCTATCGGATTACTTCAACAACCTGATGGAACATTACTAGTCACACCGAAGATGGATAAAGAACATACCAAAAAAAGCATTCAATTCAAAGTTGAAAATGGGGTAAAACAATCATTTCTCTTCCGAAAACTCATCGGCGCTTATATTTCAGGATTTAATGCAATTACCATAGAGTCAAAACCTAGAATCCAACCAAAGACAAGAAGCACTATTAGAAAATTTATCCAAACCACCATTGGACAAGAAGTTGTCGAAGAAACAGATACGACTATCACCATCAAAGACTTACTCAATCCTTCAGAAATGCCTTTCCATCGAACCATCAAGCGCATGCATATCATCGTAAAAGGAATGTATGAGGATACCACAACGGCACTTAAAACACATGATAAACACCTAGCAGAAGATGTCAAGAGACGAGATGGGGAAATCGATCGATTACACTGGTTAGTAGCTCGACAGCATCGAATCATTCAACAAAACGTAAACTTCGTTGAAAAAATGGGTATTACTGTAGATACAGCAACCACGGCATATCTAATCAGCAGAATATTAGAAAGAATTGGAGATCATGTTAATCGAATCGCAGAATATGTAGTCCTTCTTTTAGATAATGATATTGATGATGATATAATAAAGAAAGTTGAATATGGAAATGGGAAATCATTAACTCTTTTAAACAAAAGTATTGGAGCATTTACCAAAAAAGAAATCAAAGAAGCAAACGAAACCATTGATCTTTCAGAAGAATTAGAAAACCTTTGCGAAGACATTGATAAACTCGCATTGAAACAAGACGCTCCAATTGCAATCTCCTTAGGATATATCGTAGAAAGTATTAGAAGAATTGGAGAATACGCAGAAGATATCTCTGAAACCGTCATCAATCACCTTATTGGCCAGGAAAAGATTTGAAAAAAAATAAAATCACTATTTTGCATCTTCTTTTTTTACCTAAATTTTTTTTTAAAACATATCTATATAGAATCAAATCAAAAATATTATATACTTTCTAAAATAAAATCATTTTTGATTGCAATGGCAAAAAAACAACGAAAGAAAGAAAAACCAAAAACAATCTCCATTCTCTTCGTTCAAGAAATGTAAAAAGAATGGTTTTTATCGAGCAATCATAGCTCGTAACCAATCCGCGACATTCTCAGCATGATCTGCAATATCATCCACCCAATCAGCTATCTTTAATAAATGATAGACATCCATTGGTTCTAATTCCTTTTCTAATCGATAAATGCCTTTTGTCATATCATACTTTTTCTTATCTGCTTCATATTCAAGCTTATGGACATTATAGATGAACTCTTTGGTTTGTTCTCGTTCCCGTTTAACAAAACTGGTTTCAACTAAATCTTTGATGTTTTCAACCGCTTTTTCCATAGCACCAACTGTTTTCATCACCAGTTTGGAATGTTCAATAAACAATGGCTGCAAATTCTTTGGAATTTTTGTACGACGCATATTAAGCATATGAGCCAAATTATCTGCATGATCTAAGATGGCATCCTGTTCTCTTAACGCCCACAAAAACTTTCCTTTATCAACCGGCATAAACAATGAATTTGGCAAGTGATTACGCAAGTTACTTTTAATTAAATCAGCTTCATGTTCGATCTCTGAAATCTTTTTGGTTAATGTTGAAAAATTTTGATAATCTCCTTGATAATACCTGATAATCCCCTCACCTAATAAATCAATACATTCACGAACTTTTCCCATATGATCAAACAACTGAGAAAACGGTGTCTTCCTTCGATAGGTATCTGCTACTGGAGCCCTAAAATGATTCTTTTTTTCTTCTCCTTCCATAACTTTTCAACCTCCATAACATTATAAAAATATTGTTGTTAACAAAAGATATAATCCAATACTTGTCGCTGCAGCAACAGGAAGCGTTACCACCCATGATATCACAATCTTTTTGATAATTCCTAGATCAATTGCTTCTAAACCTCTGGCCAGTCCAACACCAATCACTGCTCCAACTACCGTGTGAGATGTTGAGATCGGAAGGCCTAGTTTTGAAGCAACTAATACTGTTGTCGCTGCACCAAAATCAACGGAAAACCCGCGAGTATTAGTTAAACTCGTTATCCGATGACCCACCGTTTGCATCACTCTTTTACCCCAGGTAAGACAACCAAAAGCAATACCGATTCCTCCTATTGCAAGTAACCAATAAGGAACTTGAGCAGAGACACTCATCTCTCCTTTTTGAGCAAGTGGAATAATTGCTGCAACTGGACCAATGGCATTAGCGACATCATTAGCACCATGAGCAAACGCAACATAACAAGACGTACTAACTTGCAATTTACGAAAGATACCTTCAACCGTTGCATAATCTTCAACTGATTTAGCTTCGATATTACGAAGTAAAAACAATGCCGCGATAATAACAATAATGCTAATAATCCCTGAAAGAACGAACGCATCATTCATCGTGGTCACTCCAAGTTTTTCACTTAATGATGTTTCTAATAGAAGTGAGGAAACAATCAAAAAAGCAGTTACACCAATGATGATTGGTCCGACGATTTTAGCTGATTCCACGGGTTTTTCTTTTGCAAAAATAAGTTTCACAATGATTTTAAACACAAGAAATGCAATCACACAACCAAACACGGGTGAAAGTACCCAGCTCATGGCAACAGATCCAATTTTTCCCCATTGCACACAGGTAATTCCGCTACAAATAATACCAAATCCCATAAGGGCACCTATTACTGAATGGGTCGTTGAAATCGGCATTTCATACCATGTTGAAAGAGTGACCCATAATGCAGCAGCAAGAAGAGCTGAAATAAAACCAAAAAGCAACAGATCAGAATTTGGAATCATTGAAATATCAACAATTCCCCCTTTCACGGTTTCAACTACATGTTCTCCAACAAAAACAGCACCGATAAAATTAAGAACACCTGCTATTAACACTGCTTTTTTAAACGTGATTGCTTTAGCGCCAACAGCTGAAGCCATTGAGTTAGCAACATCATTAGCACCAATGCTCCAAGCCATATAAAATCCAATGGCTGCAGCACCACCAATGACAAAGATAGTGTAAGAATCTACGATTTATCTTTCCCCCTGGTCTTTCCTCATCAGATAATACCTCTATCTCCTAAATGTATATACTTTTCAGAAATGTATATAATCTCTATAGTTAAAAATTACGAAAAAAATGAATTATCTACCAATGTAGTTAATCTAAAATTCATGGAATAATATCTATAAAAATTAAAAAAAATGAGCGAGTATTGCTGTAAACGTTAGTCTAAATAAACGTAATCTTTTGTAAGTGGGTCAAACGCTATTTTTTCACCAGTTACATTTGCATCATAGCCTGGATATCCATACTCCCCAGCAGTGGGATCTAGCACTACACTTTGTTTACCATCTAAGGTATACGATGAAATTGAATTATTTTTGAATAATTGATAAAAGGAAGGTTTGAAATATTGCTCAATTTCAATGGTGACCGAAGCTGTTCTGAATCCTGGGTTATGAAGGATAATGCCACCATATGTTTGCATAGTACAACTTTCATTTGATAGGGTACTCGTTCGTTGTTGACAGCTTGAAAAATGAGTAAATGACGTATTATTTACAAATGAGTTAAACTCTGTTTTTGATGGAACGACATACAAATCAATTTGACGATTTGAAAAAAGATCATAGGTAAATGTTAGGGATTCAACTGATTGAGAAAGATTAGATCCATCTCCACCATAATACCAACTTGATTTTCGGTTCAACGTTATGGTATCAGAAAAAAATTGCCTTATATTTTTATCATTATCTTGTTCAACTTGGGAAATTAATGATTCTTCAACGTACGGCCAGAGTGATGATGGATTAATATTTACTGCTAAAGCGTAGGCATGAGTATCGGTCAAAACAAGATAACAGTTAATACCAATATTTTCTAAAAGCGAAATAAGTAATATTGTAAGATCTTCGCAGTCTCCACCTTTTATGTCCATTGTCTCTGAAGGAGATTGAATCACTTCTTCATCTTCAGGATCTGAAATATACTGATATTGTTCTACGATATGTCGATAAATCTGATTTAAAACACAGGAAGCATCTGTTGTATCACAGGAATCAATGAGAGACAACGCGTAATCTTTTAATGTTTCATTATCCAAATCAATTGTATTTAGATAGGGGTTTGCTCGCATTACTTTGGGATCGATGTCAAAATTTGAAATTGTTTCAAAACACCCCGTTAACGAGATCACAAGCAAAATCATGACTGCTTGTATTACGATAGTGTATCCTTTTCGGTTGTTCTTATTCATGATACCGCACTTTTCATTTCCAATAATTGTCCTGTTGAAATTGATTAAAAGGATTTGCTGATTGTTTCACGAATTGTAAAGGCGACATTCTAGATTTTTTCCAAAGTATTACGATACTTATGACGATTAATAAAAATGCAATGATCAACATAGAAATATTTTGCAAAAACGAAAAAGAATCAGCGAAAAAAATAAGATACATACTTAACAATATTAATATCGTAAATGGTATCAAAATAGTTATAATTATTATTTTAAAGAGATTCATGGTCTTTAAAAAATCCCATCCAATTTGTGGAATGAATCGTTTCATCCAAAAAAGAAAAACAGCTGCGATTGCACTGATAAATATGAGAAGGGAAAGTATTGAAACACCAAGATGAACAAAGAGTGAGAAAGATGAAGCATATAATAAAATCCAACTAATGGTAAATATCATCCAACCAATAAGCAGAAGTATAGAGATTTTGAATGGGAATCCGTGGAATACTGAAAAGCTATTATTGTTTCTATCCATCAAGTAAACCTCAGCTTGTGACTAATATCTTCATTTTTATAGATTACGACGGTTCAAACTAATAAAGATAAAAAACTTGGAAGAAGAACCTTCCAAGAAAGATTCATCAAAACCCCGGCATTAAAACAGTGATAACAATGGCCCAACGGTAAATCCAACGTATAAAATGATAGTCGCACTAACTGAAATAAGTACATTATCATCGATTGGACCAAATTCATATCGTTCCACAAAAGAAGCAACTAACGCTGCAATCACTCCCCACCAAGGAATAGAGGGGGTTGCCATACTTGCTAAATAATAGCCCAATGGTACGCTGACAAGGACCATGAACACATTTCCAACTGCACTCTTGGTTCGTCTCTTAAATAATGCATTACGAGCAACACCAGTTACTCCATCTCCAAAAGCCATAAACGTTGGTGGAATAATTGCAATCCAGGGATCACCAAGCAGAATCCATAAGAAAAACACAATCAAAGCCCACATTAAACAAAAATGAACATCGTTTTGATTGTCTTTTGTTTGCAACCAATAAAGAATCTTACCTGTTTTATGGGGAATATACGTAAAAATTGTTAGAATCGAACCAATGATCAAAGGATAAACGTAAGGATAATCTGATGTTTGATTAGTAAAAATAAATGGGACCAATAATACCACCACTCCCCCAGCAAACATATGCACGATCTTTCGATTATAGTACACCGCCACATTCTTCTTAAATCCTTTTTTAATCATCAACTCATAGATTTTTTTCGTACCCATTGTTATAAGAGCAGCATAAACTGAAAGAATAACAACCCACGGGATATTATTCACAATCTCATCAATAATCATGAAGAAGATGAAACAGGTTCATCATAAATAATTATACTGTTTTAAACAAATTTTTAGACAAGGAAAAATTTATGTCTTAAAACAAGATAACTTCTTTTAAGGATGGGATAGCACATGGATGAAATACAAGAGAACAACAATAAAGAACGATTCAAAAATGATTATAAAGAAATTGTTGAAGATTTTCATATCAATAACGATGAATCCTCAGTTATGATTAACGATGAATCAGCAAATCAACCAGTATTAAGTCGATTACAACAACAAATCGATCAGCTTCAACAAGAAAAAGAATCACTTGAAATCGATAACGTGGTGTTAAAACAACAAAATCATGAACTAAAAAGTAGAATTGATGATGTAGCCACACATTTTCCAAAAACAAGTATCCTTCTCGGCAAGAAACCTGAGCAAGTAAAAAAGAAAAAAGGATTAAAAATCAATTTGAAAAGAAATAAAAAATAATTCCCTTATCCTTTAAGGGAATCTTTGCTTTTTTAATGCGTTGCTTTTTGTGCTTTTGGCTTTTGTTTTGTAGGTTGACTTTGTTGATGTTTTCCAGGTGTTTGACTTTCTTGCGTTTGCGCAGCGATTAAGCATCCTCGAGCAACAGAGTTTAAAGGATCTTTAGCTTTGACAATCTTTGAAAGTTCAATACCAAGTTTTGCTTGATTCATTTTCTTTTCAAACATTTCAAAGAATCCTTTTGGAAGAGAACTACCACCAGCGATTGCAACAGGAAACGCGACTTCAGGAGGCGTAATATGAGCAAGTTTCTTTTTCAAATTCTCAATAACATAAGAGATCAACGCATCATAATAAATGTTTAAAGCTCCTTCTGGACTGCCAACATCAACATGAGTACTTAATGAAGATACTTTCTCCTTTGTTGAGGTCACGTGTTCTTTGGTTAATCCAGTGGATTTAGCCACTTGTTCATCGATCCAATCGCCACCTCGACCAATACTAAAGGACATCAGCGGAGAAGCCATATACGCTAAAGTGACATTTGTAAGACCTGCACCAACACTGATTCCCAAACCAGTGAAATTGAAATCAGCAAGTTCTGAATAAATCACCGCAAGACCTTCATCAATAACTCGAGTATCATATTTCAACCGTTTCGTTAATGCTTCCATGGTTTTCTTATGATATAACACATCCATGTCTACATCAATTGGATCAGCTGGAGTTGAAATGTATAAGACTTCGTTACTTCCTTTTGTATCTCCAAGCACCCGTTCCACGATAAGTTGCATGATTGGAATTGCTTCTTTTTCCTGAGGACTTACAATACCGTGTTTCATTGGTCTTCGTGCTTCTTTTTCAAAGATTGTTGCAAATTTAAAGGCATCCTCACCAAGAAGTCGAATACCATCGTTATCTTCGATATACAATACTTTCGAGGTGTCAAGCATGTTTTTTGTCAGATCGCTTGAGTCTATCTGCATAAATGCATTTCTTTGTCTTTTAAAAATTATATCTTCACCATCTCTATCTGCAGAAATGATGTTCATGGTACCAATATCTAATCCTTTTGCCAGATTGCATCACCATCCATAACTACAAGTTCCTATCACATACTTGTTTAAAAACATTTCGAGAAAAAGATTTAAAAAAATCTATTTTTTAGTAAAAAAACTTTGTAAAAACCCTAAAAACCCCTTTTTCTGTGTTGATTCAGCATTAAGTGTATCTGCAAGAAGCAATGAAGCTTTATCCACTCCAGCTCCACCCCATTCCTCCTTAGATCCAGGGTTTAAAGTTTGTTGCAAAACCATGGTTTCATTCATAGTATCTTTTCGTTTCACTATTGTTTCAGTATCTGCAGCAGCTGAAACCTTAAACGTTGGAGAACTGGTTAAATTAAAATCAAGTTCATCAGCTGCTTGCTTCATTGACTTTTTGATTGCATCATCAATATCCTTTTGGATTTGTTCATCAGTGTATTCTATTTTTGGTTGATCAACTGATATTTCTTCATCTCCCTGATTTTTTTGAATTATCCACAGGGTAACATGACTAAATGCATTTCCCATGAGAAGCAAGAAACCTAAAAGATAAGCAAGCAAAATGTAACTTATCGTTGGATAAAACCAATTAGTTTCATAATTAAAATAGAATGTGACGATGGCAATGATTGCAAAGATCAATCCTGTTGAAAAAATAAAGTATCCTTTTTTTGATTGCCGTAACATTAGGTTAATTCCCAATGAAACAAAAAAGAGACCAGCACCCATGTAGGTAACCGTATCAGTGATCAGCTTTGCTTCTGATTCATAATGAATTTGGAAAAAAAGTATTGATGCGGTTGCAAATCCTATAAGGATGATTCCTGCGACGAAAAAAAGAGTTCCTAAGTAATAAATAGTTTCTCCCCGGCGAGATAACCTATCATCTGTTTTGAAAATATTATGACCATCTCTGCGCATCCAACATCCATTTATTGGTATATTTTTTTAGTATAAAAGGATTTGGTGGAAAAAAATCAGGTTTCGTAATTGTATTTATTGAAATATTGAAAAAGAAAATACTTTTTTAAATTTTATCGTATAATCCATCATATTGGATTTTTGACTATTAATACGACCCTATAATTATTGACTTGACTAATTCACTAATAGATGCTTCATTGTTTTGCTCAAAGCTTACCAGATAACTTGAAATCATTAAAAAGAGTAAAAAAAATTGAAAAGATTTGATTTTTAAGAGCGTAAATCTTTTCGTACATATCGAAAGAATCTAAAACGTGTAAGCCAATTTGTTTGTCTAAGTTGTTGTCTGAGATCTTTTTGAATACTTCCAACTTCTTCTTTTTTCTCTTTGATGATT
Source organism: uncultured Thermoplasmatales archaeon (assembly GCA_964414035.1). Taxonomy (GTDB): domain Archaea; phylum Thermoplasmatota; class E2; order DHVEG-1; family DHVEG-1; genus EX4572-165. The sequence goes on from CAYPUK010000151.1 coordinate 34,738, forward strand.
TGTCTTTGTTCATAGGTTACATCTGGAAGATCAATATCGTAATCTTCTTCAATCATTGCTACTGCCCAATTATAAATTGCTTCTTTTTCAGATTCAGATAAATCAGGTATTGTTCCTCCATAACCTTCATACAAAATAACTAGTTCTTCCCGGATTTCCTCTTTGGTTTTTCCTTGTCGCTTTAATTGAATGAGGGTTTGTTTCATGTAGGCTTTTTGTTCTGGGGTAAGTTCAATAAAAACAAAACCATAAGTTGTTTCCAAATGAGTTTTAATCTTTATTCTTATTTCATTTCGTTCTTCTTCGGATAAACCAGGCAAGTCAACACCAAAATCAATAAGCAACTCAATTATTTCGTCTCTTATCTCTTGACGGGAAACGCCATCACGTCGCAATTCTCGAATAGTCCGAACCAGTTCTCTTTTTTCTTCTTTATCCAAATCAGGAAATTGAATCCCATATGATTCCATAGTTTGCCGAAGATCTTGTTTTGCTTCTTTGAGTTCTTCATAAGTTTCAATTAATTCGTCAAGAGTTGGACCATGGTTTTTTAGGAAAGTCGCTTCCTGTGCATATATTACTGTAGCCCCTGCTGTGGTCATCATTAAGAGTAGAATGCTACCAATAGCAATTATTTTCTTATTCATATTATTCACCATGAGGATTTGACGCCCTTATTTTATTTAATGTTTTTACCAAATCTAGACCAATTTTCTTCCAAAATGAAAAATCAAACAGTATGTAACAAATGGATCTAGAGTTATCACTTTTTATCCAGTCGATCAAATGCAGATATACCAAATCAGCCTAATCATACAATGCATTATAATAACATTGTTTTTCCAGGCCAAAACGGATAAGTTGGTTCTCTGTTTCCTTACCAACATTTACTACACGAATATCGATGTTTTTTCCTTCGATGTCGATAATATTAAACGTGTTTCCATAATGAGCTCGGGTTCGAGTACATGAGAATGTTCCAGCGTTGACTAATAAGGTTTTATGGATTTGAACAGCATAAGGAACATGTCGATGCCCCATAAGTACAAGTGGCACTTTGTTTCTCAGGAGAATATCGAGGGTTTCTCCTGCATCTTCAATGATGTTTGTTTCTCGTCCAGAGTTTGGAATGGGGATGACATGATGATGGAAGCCAATGATGGTAAGGTTATCATTTTTTGTACTTCCCTTTTCAATTAATTCATGTCTTCCTCGGCCGAGATGTCCATCATCTTTATCAGGTTCGCTTGAGGCAAGACCAACGAGGTTAAACTGATGATATGTTTTCATAAAATCGGGTTTTCCGAAAAATTCAGGAAAGAGTTTGAAACCAAGATTTCGTTCATCATGATTTCCTGGAACTATCACTTTTTCTCCATTGATTTCTTCAAGTATTCGTTCAGCCATTTCATATTCTTGTAAAAGACCCATGGTTGTTAGATCCCCCGTGATAAACACTAGGTCTGCATCATATTTGTTGAGTATCTTGGTTGCTTTGGTAAACATTTCTGGATTAAAATCACTACCAATATTGCAATGAATATCTGAAATGTGAGCGATTCTCATAGGTGTTTGTTATCATCTGAGTATCATTAAATGTTTGTATTAAATCATTGGAAAAAAGCAATCAAATAATTGCTTTGTCAATCGCTTTAAAATTGATAGTAACCATATTTAATCAAAAAAATTCCAGATATGCTCACAAGCATTAAAATCATAGCAAACTCGCCCGACTAATGATTCTGTAGAATATTCTCCTCCACCTGGCCAAGTATGCCCACCACCATCAATAGAATAAAAAAACACACTTGTATTTTCACTGCCATTAACATATTCATAGGTAGTAACGTTACAACCATCAGTTAAATCCGAATCTGGGAGAGTGGTAATCTGAGGATCTCGTAAACAATTATTATGTTGAACCCAGAATTGAACGGTTTCATTGATAGACTTAACTTTTCCAAAGTTTCTGTTTAAAAACCAAATCATGCCTCCATCATATGGAACAAGAGGATCCTCTGTTCCCATGATGATAAAAACTGAGATTGGATCTGTCGGCGTACAATTCATGTATAATGATTCGTGAAGAGAAGATGCAACTACTGCAATACCACCAAGTTTTTCTGGATGATAACATGCCATTTTATATGACATTTGTCCTCCATTGGAAATGCCAGTCATAAACACTTGAGATGGATCGATAGCAAATTCTTTTGTTAGGTTTTCAATGAGCAAGCTGAGAAAACCTACATCATCAATGTGTTGAACCGGATTATTGATTTTTCGTCCATCATTCCATCGTTTTTCGATTCCATTTGGATACACAACAATAAATCCTTTTTCTGTTGATAACTGGTTAAATGTACTTTTGGTTAACTCTTCTTCCATATGTTCAGCAGTACCGCCTCCTCCATGTAACGCAAGTAATAATGCAGAATATTCATCGGCATCTGGGGGAATGTGAATGCGATAAGATCGAGTTATTCCATCATGTATTAGGGTCCTGATCTCTGTATTTGGATCATCACTATTCCTTCGTATACAACCCGAAAGAAGAAAAGAAGTTAGTAATAAAAGAATTAAAACTAATGATTTTAATGATTTTTTTCTAATGTTCATATTACCGCTTAGTTATTTTTTTAAAAGATTGGTAATTATAAATTATTTTTCCCAATTGTTTTCCAAAAGATAAATGGAAAGTTAGGTGGTTGCATTAGGAAAGACTGCATCAATGATCAGATTGAAGATATCAACAAGTAATTGGAAGAATACACCAAGTCCATGCCAAATAGCACTAAGGAGCATACCTAGTCCCTGTATTGCAAATATGATGAGCATTGCAATTCCTTTGAGTAAAAGGACGAAAACATTGTAGATTCCTACAATGAGCGCGGCAACACCGTTGATAAGTGCTAGCCCAAGTGTTCCAATGACTTCCACAATGGTTTTTAGCAGCATGAACACAAGATTTATGATCGTAAGGAAAATATTGACGATTCCTTTGATGAAATTCTGTATTTTAGATTGTATGTTTCCTACGATTACATCGATAAAATCAAAGATTTCTCGAAGAATGCTTATGATAACGATGTAGATGATGTAAAAGATTAACAAGTAAATGAATATGCCAAGGAACGGAAAGAACGATGGTTGTTCTTCACTATTAGTACTGGTTTGTGTAAATCCTAATTGTAATTGGTCAACTATCTCTTCTTTTGTCAATGATTGTTTATTGGAAAATATTGTTGATAACATTGTTTTCATCTTATCTAAATCTAAATCTGAAGAGAGGTCTGTTTGTTTTATGATCTCCTGACTTATTGTTTCGATTTTTGCCTCCTTCATCATAGAATATTGTGTTGCGGGAATGCTAGGCACAAGTAAAAGAACAAGGATTGATAGAAAGCATCCAATAATAATTTGCTTTTTCATCTAAATCACATGGATTATATTAATTTAATTATATTATAAACTTTTCGACGTTATTACTATAAATTAAGTGTGTATTAATGTGTTTAGTCAGTCATTAAGAAAAGTAAAAGATGCTTTTACAAAATGATTTTATTTTTTAAATCACCTTCTTTTTGGATGATTTTCAAAGAATTCCCAGATGAGATCAGTTGCATTAATTTCCTTTGTTGGTTCAGCTCCATTTTTCCATCCTTTTTCCCCACCTGGCCAGGAATGTGTACCGTTCACAATGGTTACAAGCTGAACTTCCGTGTTATTCTTTCCACCCTGGTACGTATCAATTATGATATTTTTAGATGAACTAATATTTCGTTTTGGAAATGAATTACATTGGTTTTGATCTACCCAGAATCGTATTGATTCATTGGTACTCATCCAACGATAAACCGCAGTATCGTTATCACTCGGTCGACCACCATCATAGGGTACGCGTGTATCATTCGTACCGTGAAACGCTAGAACAGATACTGGATTTGTTGGTTCAGGGATACGCCATATTTTTTCTTCAACACTGGCTTGCCCTCCAATTTGTGCAGCAACTGGTGCAATTGCTGCAAAAATGGTAGATAACTCTGCTCCAAGTCGGTAAGTCATAATCCCTCCATTTGACAAGCCTGTTGCATAGATCATAGATTCATTGATCGGATATTGAGTCTGAAGATGCGTAATGAGCGATTTGATATAGTCAACATCGTCAATGTCGTTTTCAAGTGCGTATCCGCAGCAGAATCCTGCGTTCCAGGTTAACAGTCTTTGTTTTAGTTTACCAGTTCCATCAGGATAAACTACGATGAAGTCTTCTTCATCTGCTTTTTCAGATAAATTCGTCGTGTCTGCTATATTCTCAGCGTTACCTCCACCCCCATGAAAAACTAGGACCAACGGATAGGTGTTCTCAGAGGAAAAATTTGAGGGAAGATGCAGTATATACGTTCGTTTGAGGTCATCATGATTAAAGACCTCCCTATCTTTCAAGCAACCCGATAAAAAAGAAAGTGAAAAAATAATGGCAAAAATAAGTATAATGAAAACGGTTTTTTTCTTTATCATACAGATTCTCCAGTAAGCTGTTGATGTTTTTAATTTTTATAAATATTTTTTGCCAAATTACCACCAATTTAGAAAGAGACCAAAAAAAGGAATAATTATTATTGTAACAAATTAATCTTTAAATATCATTTAAATTCCGAAAGTTATAAAAATATGAAAAATTATTTGGATATTGTAATAATGGGGAGATTAATATGAAAAAAAGAATGATCATTATTTTTTGTACCATGCTACTAATTAACACCGCTTTTGCATCCAGTTCAATCAATCAGCAACAAAGAATCAATGAAGAAAGACAACGCTGTATAAAAGAATCTCAAAATTGTACAATTCCAATATGGCCATTGGGAACAGAATGGACCTATCAGACATCACTTTCTTTTGAAATGAACGATGAAAACACTGATCTTTCCCTCTATTTGTCACTCAATCCATTACAAGTAGAATTGATCCAAGATGTTAGTGTTTATCTTTTGCAAATTAATAGTCCAGTTTCAGGAAGTTTAAGTATAGATTTAGAAGGATTTCCTAAATTATCTGGAAATTTAAAAAACACTGATTTAGATGGGTTCCTTAAAATATATAAAAACAATTTAACCGTTAGAGAATTAGATATCGATATTTCTGGACGATTATCAATCAATCTTGTGCCCATTAATCTCAACATAGATGCTCTTATTACATTTGATCCCGGATATTCATTTTTCCAATTCCCATTTCAAGTAGGAGATGAATGGTCAGTTGAAAGTACTGGTTTTACTGTTACTGGAGAAATATTACTCCCAGGCATTACTAAATTATTCGATTCAATCCCTGATGAAATCACCATGGATTACTCATTAGCAACACTTGGTAAAAAGGCTAATTGCACTACATATGAAAACATTTCTAGTTCTGTTGGCCTCCTACCAACGTATCGTATTTCACTTGAAGAACAACTTGAATGCTACTATAGTAGTGTGGTTGGAAATATCGTTCGGATCTATCTTGAAGATGATGAATCAGATGTTTTTGATTACGAACTGAATGCAAATCTTAGATCAACAAATTATGTGATGCCTGGTTCTCCAATAGTTCCAGAAGCACCAACTGGCCCAAATAGTGGCAAACCCAATCAAGCCTATGAGTACACCGCAGTTACCACTGATCCGGAAAGTGATGACATCTATTATTGTTTTGATTGGGGAGACGGGACGTTATCTGCTTGGATAGGTCCTGTTGCATCAGGACAATCTGTAAATGCATCAAAAACCTGGTCTGAGCGAGGATCCTATGCAGTATCAGTGAAAGCAAAAGATGTCCATGGAAATCAATGTCCATGGTCAAATCCTCTGCCAGTCACCATGCCTAAAAATAAAAATGAGTTGATGCGAACCTTGCTTTTTGATTGGTTGCAAGACCATTTTCCAATGCTAAATGAACTTCTAACGTTTTTCTTAGATGGATTACCCATCTAACGTTATTTTCTTTTTTTTAAGGATACTTTTTTTAAAGAGATTTTCTTTTCTTTTTTTGGTATAGGATTGTAACAAATGCGAGGGGTTAGCCGACTGTTATGGTGGCTTCTATCTGGAACCGCTGGTGGATTAAATCGAGGGCGCATTCTTCAAGCCTTATGTGATCAGCCACGAAATGCAAATGAACTTGCAAACTTTCTTGAGATTGATTATAAAACCATTCGTCATCATTTGAAGGTTCTTAAAAAGAATAATTTAGTTACAACTATGGGTTCTGGTTATGGAACCATGTATTTTCCATCAGATCTACTTGAGAAACATAAAGAAAAATTTGATGAGATTTGGAGTAAAATTGGGAATAAACTAAAATAAAATGAAACAGAGGAGAGAATACTCATGAAAAAAACATTATATGGTGAAAAAGCACAAAATCAAGTCATTATCACAGTTTTCGCCTTTTTAATAATTGGAGCTATTATTGGATTGTTTGTTTCTTTTGTCAGTCTTGCAATTTTACAAAATCGAGCTGGATCCATTGATGAAATTAGTCCATTCTGGGATTCCTTCCGATTGAACTTCACAATAGATACCATCATCATTTGTATGAATATTTCACTTCTTTCTGGATTATTATTCAATTACAAAAAGGATTATAAGAACACAAAGTCACCGTTTCTATTAGGATTAGTTTTATTTCTTCTTGTCTTACTTGTACAATCATTGCTCAGTCTTCCAATATTAAACTTGGTTGTTTCCATCATAGAAATCGGTCGACAAGGTGCAGTAAATATATTTCTAACATACAAATCATCAATCTTTGGGATTTTATCTCATTTCTTTGAAACTGTTGCATTAATTATTCTCTTTTATTTAAGCAGGGAGTAAAGATCAAAATAAAAAAAGAAATTGTTTAGTTTTCACGAATCCAGTCTAATGCAGGTTGATACTTATCAAATAATTCCGTTTGAATATTATACTGTTTTTTAAGCGGAGAAACATAAGCACCAAGTTCATGGACTAACGCTTTAACTTTTTCATTTTTTCCAGTTATTACCGCGATGTCATGAACACCTTCCAAACCAAAAAAGGGAAATAATTTCTCAGTGAGTAATGATTCTTTGCTAATCTCTCTAAGGTTGTTGAGTGTAAATATTAGTTTTTTTGCATCTGTATCTTTTACGTATTGGTTGATAATCATGATGTTTTTTTCTAATTCGGCGATATCATCACATACCTTTTTACTTTTTATTTCAAGAACACCTTTAATCTTATTTGACCCGATTATCATATAATCAGTTTCAAAAAGTTTTTTCATGATGATCACTTTCAATCCACTGTAAGCTATACTCTATTCTTTAACGTATTAATAGTTAACCCGGCATTTTTTCAATTTAGGAAAACTACCTAAATCCAAAAAGTAAACAATATTGACTCGTAATCGTTCTTCTACACTAACCAGTCTACTTATCAACCAAACAAACTTAAAGACACAATCATAATCTATTTTCTTCATCTTTGAAATTATCAAAAAATAATTAAGAAAAAACTAGATTTGCTTCTTTGGATTGGTGAAGATGAGATGCCTAAGAAAATAATGATTGTTGACGATAGCCCTGAAATCGCGTTTGGCGC
>CAYPUK010000152.1:0-5287 GCA_964414035.1 uncultured Thermoplasmatales archaeon
GCGATAGTAATATTTATATAGTAGTGTTTGTATTGCCATCCAATTCTAAATGTTAATTTTAGGAGAGGTGAAAAAGACTTATGATGTCAGGACAACAACCGATAATTGTCCTCAAAGAAGGGACAAAAAGAGAAAGAGGAAAAAACGCTCAGGAGAACAATATCGCTGCAGCACGTGCAATTTCAGAATCAGTCAAATCAACACTCGGTCCAAAAGGAATGGACAAAATGCTTGTCGATTCCATGGGAGATGTTGTAATCACTAATGATGGAGCAACCATTCTTAAAGAAATAGATGTGGAACATCCATCAGCAAAAATGATTGTAGAAGTTGCAAAATCACAAGATGAAGAATGTGGCGATGGAACTACTACTGCAGTAGTGCTCACTGGCGAACTCTTAAAAGAAGCTGGAGAACTCCTTGATCAAAACATTCATCCAACTGTTATTAACAGTGGATATCAACTCGCTGCAAAAAAAGCAGTTGAAGTACTTAACAAACTAGCAATTGATATCAAAGCAAATGACAAACAAACATTGCTTGATATCGCAAAAACATCAATGGCGAGTAAAAGCGCAAGTAGTGAAAAAGAAGTACTCGCTGAAGTTGTGGTTGATGCAGTGACAAAAGTTGCTGAAAAACGTGGGAAAGAAACCCTTATTGATCTTGATAACATTCAAATTCAAAAGAAACAAGGTGGAGGCATCAGTAACACTGAAATCATTGATGGAATCATTCTTGATAAAGAACGTGTTCATGAAGGAATGCCAACACAAGTCAAAAATGCAAAAATCGCATTGATCAATGCTGCTTTTGAAGTGAAAAAGACTGAAGTTGATGCGCGCATTCAAATTCAGGATCCAACGCAATTGCAAGCATTCCTTGACGAAGAAGAATCCATGATTAAGAAGATGGTGGAAAAAGTCAAGAAAAGCGGTGCAAATGTGCTTGTCTGCCAAAAAGGCGTTGATGATATCGCACAGCATTTCCTTGCTAAAGAAGGGATTTACACGGTTCGCCGTGCGAAGAAAAGTGATATGGAAAAACTTGCTAAAGCAACTGGTGCTAAAATCGCAGCTAACTTAGATGGATTAACTTCAGCAGATCTTGGTAAAGCAGGTATTGTTGAGGAACGTAAGATCGGTGATGATAAGATGACCTTTATCACTGATGCAAAGAATCCAAAAGCAGTTTCCATTTTACTTCGTGGATCAACTGAACATGTCACTGATGAACTCGAACGTGCATTACATGATGCATTAAGTGTTGTGAAAGTGGCTCTTGAAGATGGAAAAATGACCCCTGGTGGAGGTGCAGCAAGTATCGCTATTTCTATGGCACTTCGTGAATATGCCCCATCTGTCGGTGGTCGAGAACAAATGGCTATCGAAGCATTTGCTGATGCCATTGAAATCGTTCCAAAAACACTTTCTGAAAACGCGGGTCTTGATCCAATCGATATGATGCTTGAGATTCGTAATGCTCATAACAAAGGACAAAAACATGCAGGTATTAACGTGTTAAAAGGAAAGGTAGATGATATGATTAAACAAAAAGTCATCGAACCACTCCGAGTTAGCTTGCAAGAAGTCCTTGCCGCATCTGAAGCTGCAACTATGATCCTTCGAATCGACGATGTCATCGCATCTAAAGGCGGTGGCGGCGGTGGCGGAGGAATGCCACCCGGTGCAGCTGGCGGAATGGGCGGTATGCCACCAGGAATGATGTAAACCAATCTAATCATTCCCCTTTTCTTTTTTCTTTTTAACCCTAAAAAAATTGTGATTGGTGACTTGTTTACTATGACCCAAAAAACAACATCATCAAAAAAACAAACCAAAAAGAAATTATCCACAAAAAAAGAGGATACAATTAAGAAGTATCAAGAAAAGATCGACTGCTTAGAAAATCAACTCGAAGAAACAAAAAACGATCTTAAAGAAACAAGGGATAAATTGTTACGAAGTTATGCAGATTATCAAAATTATCAAAAACGAGTTGAAAAAAATCAGAAGCAAAAAGAAATTGAGATTAAACAAATCTATCTTTCAGAATTCATTGATATTAAAGAATTACTTCTTAAAGCATTACAAGATGAAAATCCAAAAGAGGGACTTCGTCTTATTCTAAAACAAATTGAACATTTCTTCAATGAGGAACATATTTCATATATTGATTGTATTGGTGAACAATTCGATCATAACTTACATCATGCAGTAACAACTATTGAACAGGATGATTGTGAGGATAATACCGTCATTGAGGAAATCAAAAAAGGATACATGATCAAGGATCATGTTTTACGTCCATCACATGTAGTGGTGGCAAAAAAGAAATCATCGTGAGGAGATATGATACTATGGGAAAAATTATTGGAATAGATTTAGGAACCACAAATTCAGAAGTTGCAGTGATGGAAGGTGGAAAATCTACCATTATCAAAAGTGCTGAAGGGCAAACCTATTTTCCATCTATCGTTGCTATGACTAAAGATGGAGAAAGATTAGTTGGAGAACCAGCAAAAAGACAAGCAGTCACAAATACTGAAGGAACTGTTCATCGGGTTAAACGAAAGATGGGCACTGGTGAAAAAATTAAGATGCTTGATAAAAGTTATTCACCGGAACAGATTAGTGCATTTATTTTACAGAAGATTAAGAAGGATGCTGAGGATTACATTGGTGAAAGTGTCACTGATGCAGTTATCACAGTTCCAGCATATTTTAATGATGATCAACGACAAGCTACTAAAAACGCTGGTAAAATCGCTGGGTTGAACGTAAAACGAATTATCAATGAACCAACTGCTGCATCACTAGCCTATGGTCTTGATAAAGAAGGAGATCATACCATTGCGGTTTATGATTTCGGTGGTGGAACCTTTGATATTACTCTTATGGAAGTTGGCGATGGTGTTTTTGAAGTGCTGTCCACAAATGGTGATACCCAGCTTGGTGGAAGTGACATGGATGAAGCAATCGTTGATTATTTAGCCAGTGAATTCAAAAAAGATCACAACGTTGACCTTAAGAAAGATACTAAGGCTTTGCAACGATTATATGAAGCATCTGAAGAAGCAAAAAAAGAGTTATCTTCTAAGAAACAAACGGAGATTAATCTTCCATATATCACTGTTGTTGATAATGAACCAAAGCACTTGGAACTAAAAATCACTCGAGCAAAATTCGAAGAACTCATTCGGCCTTTGGTAGAGAAAACAGAAAAACCATGTAAACAAGCATTAGATGATGCAAAATTAAAACCAAGTGAAATCAATCATATCGTGTTAGTTGGTGGAACTACTCGTATTCCTTATGTTCAGAATCATGTAGAAAAAATCTTTGGAAGAAAGCCTAAACGAAATGTTGATCCTATGGAATGTGTGGCTATTGGTGCTGCCATTCAAGGTGGTGTGCTTTCTGGGGATGTTGATAAAGATATCGTGTTGTTAGATGTAACTCCCTTAACGTTGAGTATTGAAACGCTTGGTGGTGTGGCAACTCCATTGATTGAACGAAATACTACGGTTCCAGCAAAGAAAAGTAAGATTTTTTCAACGGCAGCGGATAATCAAACCAGTGTGGATATTAATGTGTTACAAGGTGAACGTCCAATGGCAGCAGATAATAAGAGTTTAGGGCGTTTTCACTTAGATGGGATCCCTCCCGCACCACGTGGCATGCCACAGATTGAAGTGACTTTTGATATTGATGCTGATGGTATTTTAAATGTGAAAGCTCAAGATAAGGGAACAGGAAAAGAACAATCCATTCGGATTACGGGTTCAACGAAATTATCTGATGATGAAATCGAGAAGATGAAAAAGGATGCTGAAGCACACAAAGAAGAAGATGAGAAAAGAAAAGAAAAAATCGAGATTCGAAATAATGGCGATGCCGCGGTTGCTACTGCTAAGAAAACACTTGAGGATTTAAAAGAGAAAATCAAGGATGATGAAAAACAAAAAATCGAAGATGCCATGAAAGAATTACAAGACGCATTAACTGGAGATGACATGGATAAGATCAAAGAGAAAACTGAATCCTTGCAAAAATCTTTACAAGAAGTAGGAACTCGAGTGTATCAAGAAGCTGCTCAGCAACAAGCAGCACAACAACAATCTCAATCTGGTGCTCAGCAATCTGGTTCTGGTCAGCAGCAAGAATGGACTGGGCATCCATCTTCTGATGACAATGAAAAAACCATTGATGCTGATTATGAAGTAAAGGATGATAAAAAGAAGAAATAAGCAAATCTCATATCATTCTTTTTTTTTCATTTTTTTTGTTTTTCTCCTTAAGATTACGTTTTGTAATGTAAGCATATATTCATTTCAGTGCCCAGTTGGATATGCATTTACGTATTCAGAAACAAAAAACGTATTTTAACCCCGCTTTTGTTTGTTTATTTTGTGATGGATGCACTATGAATTTGTCCCAAAGAGTAATCGATAAGATTTGTTCTACGATTGTCTACGCGCTTTCTGGATCAATGATTTTCTATTGGTTTTACATGATCTTTTCTATATAGATCTAATGGAAAACGAGAAATCGTTTTATTCTCTTTTTTTCTTTTTATTTGTTTAGATTTATTGAGTTAATGCTGATACTTGGATACTATAAAAATAATTTTAGGATAATATAAATAATTATATAGATTTTATAACCGAAAAATCTTTATTTTATGACCTTTAATAGTATTATATGGAGTATTTATGAAACGGTGGGAGACAGTAGTTGTCATCTTCATCATCGTTGCTATATGGGCTGCTGGATATGCCCTTAGCAAAGTAATGGGAATGGCATAATCAAATATTCAATTCATTTACCCCTCTTTGTCTGAAGCGAATCGATGAGTGTTGATACTAAAGATTTAATAGTCTTTTTAGATTACCTATCAAAAAATTGGGTAAGACTTACATGAAATATGAATTCGTTGCGCTTATTTGGAATGATGCTTTTGCATTTGAAGAGGAGGAATTAACTGATGAAAATTTCCAATTATCCCCAACCCTTCAATGTGGTATTGTAGTTAAGGAGGATAACGAAAAGATTCGATTGGTTCATGGATTTAGTTTAGATCATGACGAACACGATTTCATTGTTATCCCAAAAGCAAGTATTCTTAAAAGAAAAACATTAGGTATCTTTGATTCTGAAACAAATGAAATTTGGTCTTCATCTGAAAAATAAGAGAAAAAATTTATGAATGAATTCGCTATGTCCTACTTGACCAAAAAGAACAATTGGTAATAAAAATTTACGCGGATGTGATCTAGGGGTTATGA
>CAYPUK010000153.1:0-30608 GCA_964414035.1 uncultured Thermoplasmatales archaeon
GTTAAAAACATTTGATTCTTGGCAAGAAGCTATTTTCTCACAAACAAAGTCAAATATAAAAAAACACAAACAGCAATCATCTTCAAAAACACCAGATCAAGTTTTTTTTAATGCAAAAAACGCGTTATGGCGATCGTATGATCATAAACGAGGAACATTCATTCAATTACCCTGGAGAAAAACACCCGGTTTTACCTTTGGAAATTCAAGTTACTCACTTGTAGCCTACGAAGCTGTTCGTCTTGATTATTTTTCAACCTGGTACCAAGAAACAAAAGATGAAGATTTCTACACTTGGATGAATCAATTACACGATCTCTTTCTCAATCCAGCACTTCATACCACACCTAAGAAAAAAGGAGAAGGAATCATCTGGTACAATATGACAACGCTTACCAAAAAAGGGCTTGCTGGTTACTTTTACATGGACGTGGGATACTCAGGATATCCAGGTGGACAAGCAACTATTGATTTACATTTACTCAACTATGTATCCAAACATCCAGATGAACAACTCAAAAAACTGGTGAAAGAATCACTACGTTACATCTTATCCACTCAACAAGATGATGGATCATGGCCAATGGCCATCAAACAAGAAGGAATACTAAAATTTAGACCAGAAAAACTTCAAAACGTGACTAGTTACGGTGGAACAGCTGAATCAGTTCGGGCATTGCTTAAAGGATACACTTGTTTTCAAGATGAATCCATGAAACAAGCAGCAGTAAAAGGCTTAGAATTCCTTACAGATAAAAACCCAATTTGTTACAATGGACTCAGAGACATCGGAATCAATGAACCTGAGGCTTTTTCAGCAGTATCAGTCATCAATGCGTTTCTTGATGCATATACTCTAACTAAAGAATCATCGTATTTAGTCATGGCAAAAACCTATGCCCTTTACACCCTACCCTGGATCTATCAATGGAATACAACTCATCTAAGTTTTTATTATAATTTCCATCCAATCTCTTATTCCATTACTCCTCGGCTTTCACCATACGAAACTGCATGGGTTATCTCCACTTTTCACCGACTGAATCAATATCTCGATAATGATTTCTGGGATCAGTTAAATAACGAATTATTTAATCATGTCTGCTCCTGGATATCAGATACTGGTGGGTTATCAGAAGGAGTGTTTCCAGATGGATTCAAAAGATTTAAACGACTTCCCATGGAACAAACATTTGCAACCGTGGAACTGATGAATAGTGCTAGAACCATTAAAACAAAACATGTGGAACAAAAGAAGAAAACGAATAGATCATCAAAACAAAATGATTTCACACTTATTCAAAAAGATAAAACCTTGCAGGTGTTAACAGATAAAGAAGTACTTTTTTCATTTGATGCTAATAAAGCAGCAATAACTCATATTCACCATGCAAGATTATCAGATCTGGGAATCACCTGTTCATTTTACAAAAGTAATCATCAAAAACTAAAAAGAAAAATCAAACAACAGTTGAGAGGAAACATTGGAAAATTTGTGATTGGAGCAGGAGATGCAAAATATGCAATAACTGGAGTGAAGGCACCGAAACCAGAAAAAGAGGTTCATTTGGATGTATTCAAAAATCAAATAAAGAAATCAGAACTTAACATACAATCGAATACTTCAGCAGAGGTTATCTGTGAATCATCAATTCATACTTTAAAAATCAATTTCGTTTTTTCTATAATTGATCAGTCATTACGTGTTGATTTAACTATTCGTATCTTTGTTAACGAACATGATCTTTCTACAAAGCAACAAATATTATTTCCCATAATCGGTACAAAACCAGTAAAACAATCGAAAAAAGGAATTGAATTCAACGGATTTAGCATCTTAGGAGACATGGCAAACCTAATACAAACCGATGAATTTACTGCTGTTGATCAAACACGATCATCAAATTGGACTCATGCAGGGGTTTGTAAAAAAGAGTATACTCTTTGTATTCCATTAGCAAAAGAAACAAAGAAAGAGTAAGACACATTTTTCATAGTCCTAAGCTTAAAAATCACCTGATTGAAAATATATTCATCTAAAAATTAAATAATTAAAATATATTTTAAATGAGAAAAAAGGACCAAGCTAAAAACAATGGTATTGTGTAAAAAGTTGTGTAAGCAACAAAAAACAGAGATTAAACCATAAGAAACATAAATCAGACTAATATTTCCACCTTGTGACAAAAAAAGACCAAAAGAAAAACGTTCGATTACCAATCATCCTCAGCCTCCTCTTCAGCATATCTATCATTTTAATCATTCTTTACTTTACCATCGATACAGAAACCATCACCTATCTAACTGAAACACCAATTAATTACACGTTTTTTTTCGCTGCAGCAGCAATTAACATTATATACTGGGGTCTCTGGGGATTGCGACTAAAAGTCCTTAGTACTTCCATCGAACCCTCATTTAACATTGGTCTTTGGAAATCAACAAAAATAGTGATTGCAAATCTATTCCTCGCTAACATCACTCCATCAATGGCCGGTGGAGAACCAGTCCGAATTTATTTATTAAACAAAGAAGGCTTGCATGCTGGCGGAGCAACCGCTGCGGTACTTGGAGAACGATTACTGGATGCTTTATTCCTTCTTCTTTGTGTTCCCTTTGCCTTTTTTATCTTCGGTCAATACATTTCAGATGGAATATTCAATACCCTCCTTTACATAGCAGTCTTTTTCTTTGTTATTGTCGTCATCCTCTTTGCATTAGCCTTAAAAAAACCTGATAAAACAAAACGATTTGTTCTCTGGGTTGCTAACAAACTTAAAAGATTTTCAAAAAAAGAAGAAAAATTCGAAACTTACGTTGAAAAAATCTCAACGGAAATCGATCACTTCCATGAAAGCATGATGTTTTTCATCACTCGCGGGAAAAAAACCTTTTTATTCGCAGGAATACTCACCGCGTTATTCTGGATGACCGGATGGATAATCCCACTTCTTATCCTCATGGGACTTGGCATTACTCCCTTTGTAGTTGAATCATGTGCCGCTCAAATCCTTCTTGTGATTATTGCTATGATGCCCACAACTCCAGGTAGCACCGGCGTATCAGAAGGAGGAACCGCTGCATTATACGGCATTTTCATGCCAGCAAGTCTCATCGGCGTCTTTATATTACTCTACCGATTCATCACTTATCACATGGGATTGATCCTTGGCGTCATCTTTCAATACCGGATTTTTAAATCAGTTGCATCCTTTTCCATGGACGTAGTTAATGAAAAACCAGAAGATTTAACCAAATAATCCTATAAGACGTCGGCAGATTTTAATAATAGATATCATATTCGTCTCATCCTATGGAACAAGCGAAACGATGCGTATCCTGTGGAAAAGGCTTGCTTGAGACAGGATCAACAACATTCATCTGCCCGAAATGTGACAAGGTATTCGGTAGATGCGGAAGTTGCCGAGAACAAAGTGTACCATACACCTGTCCAGTATGTGGATTCACAGGACCATAAAGAAACAAGGAGGAATAAAGACATGGGCGATGTAGTCGGACTTATTCAAATAATGCCAGCTGAAATTTTAGAAGAAGAGCAATTAAATCAGTTAATCGAAAAAGTAAAAACATGCGTACGATCACCGGCAAAAGTAGGAAACGTTGAAATCAAACCGGTCGCGTTCGGCATTAAAGCAATCCATCTTAACGTAATCATTCCAGATGCATCTGGTACTGGCGGCGTTGATCCAATTGCTGAAGAAATTGAAAAAATGGATAACGTTGAATCAGCAGAAGTCAAAGGCGTTGGATTACTTTAAAAACAACGACAAAATTTTTTTCTTTGTTTTTTTCAATGTATCAATCATTCTTCATGGATGCATTCTATGAATAGAAAAATGAGTGATTAGATTTAACCATAAAAAGAAAAAAAACGTGCAGCAACAGAAGTATCATCTGTTTTTTTTATGCTGCTTTTCTTGGTTTCTTTCGTTTTTTAACTATTAATTGTTGCACTGAAGAAATACCTGTTTCTGTTGGATAATACACTGGATACTTGGAATGACTAGTATCACCTTCAACTAATTCAGCCATATACATCTTTTTAATATGCCATTTCACGGTATGATGATTCAAATCAAGTGCATGAGCAATCTCCAGTAAATGCTTCCCAGGATGCTTGCTTAAATAATCCATGATCTTAAACGCATTATCATTACGAAGAATGGATTCAGCAACCGCTTCCTTTCGTGCTGCAATCCCGCCATCAACTAAATAATACACTTTCTTTCCACCAATACTCCGACTTCGGATCAAATTGGTTTGCTCTAATTTCCTTAGATGCCATGCAGCATTACTCGGTTTCAAATCAAGCTCCCGAGCAATCTCCCGTAAATGCGATCCGGGATATTCATCAATGTATTCATACAAGTTCTTCCGAACGGAGGTATCAAGCACATTATCTGGCGTGACATACTTAATCCCGCCAACAGTTAACAACGCAATAATTAACACCACACCAAACACAATAATGGCAAACATTTCCGTACTTATTCCTTCAATTAGCCCTGCAGTTGATCTTGCTGATACAACAGAAACAAAACTAAACAACATCCACCCTAACAAAACAAATACTACTGCATTCCTTCGAAGATCCATAGCGATTCATCCCATCCTAACAGACCTAACCGTCTGCATACTAGTAAATAAATATTAAGTATTAAAATCTTTACCGATGAGTAAAAAACACATAAATCTGATTATTATCGTGTTCGATACGAACAAAACCAAATCGTTCAAATTGCACGATCTCACCATCTTCAAGATCTGCAATCGCCGGTTCACCATACCCCGTTATCCTCTGTAAACTATCCTCATTAAACACATCATTTTTCATTAATACATCAGGAACAAAAACAGTAAGAGGAATATAGGTTTCAGAAACCCATTGCACCTTTAACGAATCAGCGATAAGATCAGTTCCTGCATAAGAAGCAAATATCATAGTATCATCTAGTTCATCAACTGAAACATTATACAAATCCTTCAATCGAAACACATCACCCTGATGTAACCGCTGCACATCACTTTTTGGAATGTAAAACACATTTGTGGTTTGAATCGTTCTTTTTCCCAATGCATCATCCTTTGGATGAAACGGAACAGAAACCGTTTTATCCGACACATCAGACACCATAACTTTCACTGGATCAGGAACAAAAAACAATCGTTTAGCAACAGGATCAATCACTTTCCGATTCTCCGATTCAACCAAACTAAAAGGAACCGTTGATTCAACCTTTGAAATTCCCTGCTGAAACACAAATTGTTTCAATGCTTTAGGAACAATACCCCTTCGGCGAAGACCACGAAGCGTGGGAAGCCTGACATCATCATACCCAGTTACCTTTCCTTGTTCTACCAATGGAGAAATCTTTCGTTTAGACACCGGCATCCCTTCAATCGATAACCGAGCAAACTCCATCAAATGCGGTTTACGCAATCCAAGTTTATCAAGCAAATAAAAATACACATCATCCCGTAATTCATATTCTTTGGTTCGAAACGGATGAGTCACCCCACTCAAACTATCCTCCACCGCACCAGCAAAATCATAAGTAGGCCACACATGAAACCGATCACCCTGCAAAGGATGTTTGGCATGAATAATACGAAACAAGGTTGGATCCCGCATCGCCGTATTATCACTTTTCATATCCGCGTTCAACCGTAACACTGCAGATAACGATCCCTCATGCATCTCTTCCCATAATGCCTGATGTTCTTCAACTGATTTCTGTTGACAAGCACAAGGCTTTCGGTTTTTTCGACCCAGTTTAATCTCTTCAGATGAACATGTACATACATATGCATCTCTTTGTGCAATTAATTGTGCAGCAAGCTGATAATGTTTCGGTAAATTATCAGAAGTATGATACTCTTTATCCCACGTAATATTCAACCAGGACAAATCCTTTTTTTGCGCATCATAAAACTCAAGTTTATCCTTCAACGGATTGGTATCATCAAAACGAAGAATGAACGATCCATCATATTTCTTCGCATACTCAAAATCAACAATCGCAGCCTTTGCATGCCCAATATGCAAATACCCATTTGGTTCCGGCGGAAAACGAGTCACCACTTTCCCTTGTTCAGCACCAGGAAGATCTGCCAGTGAATAATCCCGTTCCTGTTTCTTTTTTTCAAGTAATTCCGGAGCAGTTTTTTCAAGTTCATCTCTTTGTTCATCAACGGTTAACAAGTTTACTTCAGAAACCACTTCTTTCACGATTGGAATAATCTCTTTTGGATGCACACCTTCTTTTCGAAAATCAGCAATCACTTTTCCCATCACTGCTTTTAATTGTGCACTCCCATCAAAAGAAACCGCATTTTGCAATGCAAACTTTCTAGCCGCGTTCTTTATCGATTCAACATCTGTACTCATGTTATCTACTTCTCTCTAGTCATCGCGTAATCAGCAAGTGCCTTTAACACTTCTTTTGCTTTACTATCATCAAGGATATCTAAGGATTTCTTTGCTAGATTACTATACTCTTCAGCTTTTTCCCGAGCATACTCAATTGATCCCGCATGTTCAAACACTTTGTACACCTTATGGACATCTTCAGCTGTTGCTGTTGTTTTCCCGAAGATATCAGTTAAAATCTTTCGATCCTCTCCAGTCGCATGAGTTAATGAATGAACTGCAATAATCGTTTTCTTCCCATTACGAATATCATTACCAATATCCTTACCCAACGTTTCCGAATCACTACTCATATCTAAATAATCATCACGGATCTGAAAGGCCAATCCAAGACTGGTCCCATATTCACGCAACGCTTTTTGAACCTCTTCAGAAGCTCCACCAATCAATGCTCCACCCTCACAAGAAATTCGAAACAACGCAGACGTTTTCATCTTAATCATTTCTAAATATTCTGACTCACGAACAATAAATCGTTTTTCAAAATTCATGTCAAATTGTTGGCCTTCACAAACCTCAATCACCGATTGGGTCAAATGAGTGTACAACCGCCGAAACGATCGAATCTTTTCAGGATACTGCCCTAAAGCTTCAAAGGCTTTAGCAAACAACAAATCCCCAGCGATAATAGCGGTTGGCTCACCATACTCAATGTGCACCGTGGTCATGCCTCGCCGTAAAGAAGACTTATCCATAATATCATCATGGACCAACGTAAAATTATGAATGATCTCAACTGCTAATCCAAACGGCATTGCTTGCTGATACTCACCCGATACTGCCTCGCAAACAAGCATAGAAAGCACTGGCCGAAGCCGTTTACCCCCCGCCATCGGTAAATGACGCAAAGCATCATATAAATTCCCAGGATTCCCTCGTTTAAGAAAATCATCAAGCTCCTTATTAAAAACAGCTGCTCGCTGTTCAATTTCCTCTTTTAAATCCATCCATTCACCTCTATAAACGGTAACGAATCAAGATGATCGCAGCCAGTTAAAAACATCGCAGCCCGTAATTCTTTGACAAAAGCATCGATTTCAAACAGGGTTTCCTTTTTACTTTTCGTAGCGGGTTTTAACAATGCATGAGCAACACCAACTAGATTCGCCCCTAACGCAAAAGCCTTTGCTGCATCCAATCCATTCCGAATACCACCCGAAGCAATAACTGGGAACTGTTCATCCACTGCATCACGAACCTCAAGTAATGATTGTGGCGTGGGAATTCCCCAATCCCAAAAGGTTTTTCCACCACGAGCATGCAATTGATCAAAATGAAGTTTCGCTCGATAATGTTCAATAGCAGCAAAACTAGTTCCACCCATACCACTGATATCAATAGCAGAAATTGGTGTTTCAGCTAATCTTTTTGCCACATCAAAAGAGATACCTGCACCAGATTCCTTCACAATAACGGGAAGATCAATTGATTCAGCCAACTGTTGGATTTCTTTTAACACACCTTTTGCATGAGCTTCACCTTCAAACTGAATGACCTCTTGTAAAAAATTCAAACAAATCGCAATAGCATCAGCATCAATCATATCCACCATCGTTGATACATACGAAAGCGTCTCTTCATGACCCCACAATACTAATTGAGAAGCACCAATATTACCAATACGAAGTGGGATATCATACTCTTTCACCACTCCATAGGTTCCTTTTAAATCCTCTTTTTTTAATGCAGCTCGTTGCGATCCAACACCCATTGCCAACTGATAGGTTTCAGCTGCACCAGCAAGATTATCATTAATCTTTTTAGCTTTTCCATACCCACCGGTCATACCTGAAATCAAAAATGGTGATCGAAGTTCTTTACCTAAGAATTCCACTGAAAGATCAACATCACTTTTGTTAATCTCAGGTAAAGCATTGTGAGATAGTGATACGTCATCCCAATAATTATGTGATGCGGACACATCTTTTTCAAGCGAAACGCGAACATGCTCATCCTTTCGGCTTTCAATCTTATTCATAACTCTTATTCACCTTTAATCACTGTACACACTGGGGCCTGATCGGTTAACACTTCGTATAACCTATCTGGAACCAATCCATTGACTAGGACTGTATCACTGTGTAACGCACTAATCTTTTTTATAGTTTGGAGTTTTCCAGACATTCCTTTCGTCACATCAGCATGATCATCAAGCGAGGTCTGAAGAGAATCAATGTCATCATAGCAGATAGTCTCTAAAAATTCGGCATCCTCATACCGTTTTGGATTCTTGGTATATACGCCATCTTCATCCATCAAAAAAATAACTTTTTCAGGATGAAATGCTTTTGCCAACAGTAACATTAAAAGATCACCAGAGCAAATAGAAAATCCAATTGCTGAATCTAATGCGACATCACCATAGGTTACTGGCATGAAATCTTGTGTAACGTAATCCTTGAAAAAATCCATATTGATACGTTCAAATTCCTTGTTCTTCAATCGTAACAAAGCATGAGGTGGAAGGGAGACTGCAGGAAGATGATGATTGTGAAGGGAAGAAAGTACATAACCATTCAATGTTTGGACTAATGCTTGAGTTTGTGCAAATCCATACCGTTGTTTTTCTGAAGAAAATCCATTTATTAAATCGTATTTTTTGGCTAACACATGACCAAACGATCCAGCACCATGGACGAGAAGAACATCTTTACCAGCTTTTGCTATTTGACGGGAAAGATCATCCATTACTTTAGATCGAAACGTCGCTGTCGTAGACTTTTCAGTAATGACACTACCACCGAGTTTAATAAGATACATACAATCCTGCAATATCATTAAACCTAAAAAAAGATTTCATACAAAAAAAAGAAAAACAGAAAAAATTAGAATTTTTTTATAGACATAAACGATTTATCCTTGTTCTGTTCTTGGATCAACCACAGTGCAATCGGCATTTCCTTAAGATCGGAATGCATCACAGAAGATGAAATATTCTCAAGATCATCATCAGTTAAATGGCTGTTACATGACTCGCAGATGAAATGATGATCATCTAGTACTAATCCACGTCTATTCGTGGTTAAATCAAACTCTTGCTCACAAATCTCACATTTTTTGGTAATCAACTTTATTCACCATCCAAGAACGTGTTATTGTATACATCTTCTTGAATTTAAATGTTTTTAACAATATTTTCTTCAACCTAAAAAAATAGAAAAAAGAGAAGGTATAAAACACAGTTGTTGAATTACGTTTAATACATTGAATCTTTGAACAACAGGCAAGTCTGAAGGTGGATGAGAAACGATGACTGAGAATGAAACAGAAAAACACGGTGTAGAAAAACAAAATGGTTCTCCAAAAATAGCATATTTCTCCATGGAGATTGGAATCGATGAACGTATTCCATCATACAGTGGTGGATTAGGAGTCCTTTCAGGAGATACCATTAAATCCTGCGCAGATTTAAACCTGCCACTTGTTGCCGTCACCCTTCTCTCCGAAAAAGGATATTTTTATCAAAAAATCGATGAGGAGGGAAATCAACATGAAGTTCCCATGCAATTTAATCCTGAAGACTTTTTAATTGAACTTCCCACCAAAACTTCTGTTGACATCGAAGGAAGAACCGTGCAACTCAGAGTATGGCTCTATGAATACCACGGTATCAATGATTATATCATCCCTGTTCTTTTCCTAGATTCAAACGTTGAAGGAAATGAAGACTGGGATCGATCACTTACTAAATATCTGTATGGTGGTGACCAAAAATATCGACTTGGTCAGGAAATCATCCTTGGTGTCGGTGGCGTTAGAATGCTGCAAACACTAGGTTATGACCAAATCTACCGATACCATATGAACGAGGGACATGCTGCATTTGGCACACTTGAACTTTATCAACGGTTTAATGATGTTGAAAAAGTACGAGATCACTGTGTCTTCACAACGCACACACCAGTTGCAGCAGGACATGATCAATTCGATCTTGAAATGACCAAACAAATGATCGGTGACTTACTGCCTGCTGATTTCCTCTCAGAGTTTACTTTTGAAAACAAAATAAACATGACTCGGCTAGCATTATTCTTCAGTCATTATGTGAATGGAGTAGCAAAAAAACACAAAGAAGTCTCAGAATCAATGTTTCCAGGTTACTCAATTGATTCGATCACAAATGGAGTACATAGTCAAACCTGGGTGTCAAAACCATTCCAAAAACTATTCGATAAACACATTAGTGGATGGCGAAGTGATCCATTCATTCTCAGGTCAGCATTTAGCATTGATAAAAAAGAAATCTGGGATGCTCATCAACAAGCAAAGAAAAACCTGATTGATTTTGTGAATCTCCGCTGTAATGTGGGCATGAACTATGATGATCTCACTATTGGATTTGCCCGCCGAGCAACAGCATATAAACGACCGAATCTTCTCATTTCAGATATCAATCGATTGCAAGATATTGCAAGTAACAAAGGAAAAATTCAAATCATTTATGCCGGAAAAGCACATCCCAAAGATGGAGGCGGAAAAGACATCATCCGCCGAATTGTAAAAACAAGTAAAGAGATCAATAGTGACATCCGAATGGCGTTCATTCAAAACTATGATATTACCTTAGGAAAACTGATCACTGCTGGAGTTGACCTTTGGTTGAACACTCCTCGTAGACCACTTGAAGCATCTGGAACATCAGGGATGAAAGCAGCACATAACGGTGTTCCTCAATTTGGAACCCTTGACGGCTGGTGGCTAGAAGGCTGTATTGAAAACATTACAGGATGGGCGATTGGGCCTGAAAAAACAGAGGATCAAAGTTCTGATGATGAAACCGATCGTAATGATTTATATGAAAAACTGGAAAATATCATTCTTCCAAAATTTTATGATGATCGAGATAACTGGATTCGGACTATGAGAAGTTGCATTGCCATCAATGCATCATTTTTTAATACCAATCGAATGGTTCAACAATACGTGTTAAACGCGTATTTCATTTGAAAGGAAGACTTCTTCATATGGTGGTCTTTTCCCCATAATATCTTCTGTCCATGCTCGTAAAAATTCTGCTACACTCCAGGCTTGAGCCATACAACCCCTTGGAGCAAATGGTGGTTCAGCATCAAAGATCTCATGAATTGATCCCTCCCACTTATCACCATACACATGAAGTAAAGTGGAAAGATAAGAATCAAATGCTTCTTTTTTCCAACCTGGTTCATCCCCGTTTAGTTTTGCTTTTGCTTTGATAAATGAACCAAGTACCCAAGTCCACACGGTTCCATTATGATAGGCTAAATCCCGATGATAGTCTCCAAGATACGTTGGTTTGTACTGTGGATCAGATGCTTCTAACGTCCGCAGACCAAAAACAGTAAGTAATTTTTCTTCAACAACATCAATGATTTGTTGTTTAACATCATCTGAAACCATGGAGTAATCAAGAGAAGCTAAAAAGATGATGTTCGGTCGTATTGAATCATCCTTTTTATCGATCACATCATACAACGATGTAAACTGATTATTAAATGATCGTTTGACATTAAACGCAAGATCTTCATACGGATTAGGTTTATCGGTAAGCTGCGCAAAAAGACTCATAATTTTCAATGCATTATACCATAAGCCTTGAATTTCAACTGCTTTACGAGCACGAGGCGTGGGATAAAACTCACCAAGTTTTACATCCATCCAAGTTAAACCAGGATCATGAGAAATCAAGTAATCATCATCCATCATCATTTGAGTATTTATTCCATCTTTATATGCAGTAATGATCTGTTCTAAAACGGGATAAAACTTATTCAAAAATGCTTTATCATTCGTATACTTCAAATATTGAAAGACTCGATCAATATACCACAAGTTTGCATCAACGGTGTTATATGCAGGACTACTGTCCCGGTCATCAAAGGTATTTGGAATAAGACCATTCTTTGAAAACGTTGCAAGACCCTGTAAGATTTCTTTTGCGATGCCAAAACG
Source organism: uncultured Thermoplasmatales archaeon (assembly GCA_964414035.1). Classification (GTDB taxonomy): domain Archaea; phylum Thermoplasmatota; class E2; order DHVEG-1; family DHVEG-1; genus EX4572-165. The sequence continues at coordinate 12,383 of CAYPUK010000153.1, forward strand.
ACCCGTGACCAAGGTGATTCCTGGAAGTGCAATGAGTGTGTCCCTTCCCCAATCACTAAACCAATGATACCCCGCTAAAATGGTATGATACGGTGGTTTTTTCACAATGAACCGATCTGCAGATAACACTAATCGATTCATCTCAGTTGGAAGACCTGCTTTCTGTAACAAGTTCTGACGTCGTTTTTTTTCAGTAAAACAAATAGCATTTGCATCAAACGAAGAAACCTTTTCAGTTGTGAAAAACAGTGAATAGGAGTTCTCACCAGAAATTGTTTTTTGAATGGTTCCCAGATGAAGCAAGTGATCATAACTACTTTCGTTACGCATCTGATCTAAAGAATAGGTTTGTGGAATCCACTGATGCACCGGTTGAAATTTTGCATGAGGAAACAACATGGTAACCTGTTCATCAACATTATCTGGGTCAAATACTAAAGAATCATCACGTTGTTTTAGTTGATATGAAAACGGATGTGGATGATCATACACATCATAAAAATGACGAGATGAAACAAGGAGTTGATGTTGTAATTTCACTGGTTTTTTCATTGATGTTTCATAAGTGATCATAGTGGTATTCTGTTCATGTGGCATACACACTGTTTTTGTTATCGATCCATAAGGGGTTTCAATGGTCCACGTAGGTAAATAATCAAAAGAAAAACGACCGTGCTCATCTAATGAAAATGCTTTATCATCGACAAGTAAATGGTCAATCACATTTGAAATAAAAACCCAGCGGTCAACAGGTGGATGGCGACTAGCGATTAATAATCCATGAAACTTTCGAGCTGTCTTCTGCTGTTGGCTAAGTGATGCATAACCACCTAATCCATTGGTTTCAATCCATTCTCTCATAACCAAAAAAACCCCAGTGTCTCATCAAACTCTTTTAGTTTTATTGAATCCAATTTGAGGGCTCATAATTTCTTCGGCAGTTCTTCAGATGACACAGATTGTTTGAAATCTTGTAAAATATTCATATAATTGATAAAGCCATCATATGGATTATCGTAATGACTGAAATACTGATGCACATTTCCATCCTCAAAACCTTTTGTGGAAATATAATACAAATGATCAGAGGTTTGTAATTTCCGCCAGGCATCAACAAGTTGTGGGTCTTTTTTCTTTTTAAGAACATGCCCTAAATCTTGTAATTCACGGAAACAAGCATGTTGCATTTCATTTCCTAGCCAAGTAGAAACATCACGGTCTTCATCAGCCCAACTAATCGCCCAAGGAACATCAATCGTATCCTTTGGTTCGAAACGATCAACTGCTTCATTTACCGTGATAAAATCAAGATGATCATAAGATAAGATTTTTTCAGGAAGATGCCTCATGAAATCAAAAATGCCTGTTTCTACCCATTGATGTTCTCCAAAGGTCTCATAATCCATGAATAGATTAATGATATCTCCTTGGTCTTGTGCAATCCAATTCGCATATTTCTCAGCTGTTAATGGAAAACCCGGCCAACCCTGCGCTGAAAATCGGAATCCAACATCATCACTAAGTGAATAATGACGAAGAAGCACACGTAAATCCGCATTAACTGGTTTATATAAATAATTCGGAGAGCGCCAATCTAATATCTTTTTTGCTCCCTCAGTAATAATACCTTTATACCCCATATCTGAAACAGCTTTAGCAATCCGATTATCATAGATTGCTTCTGTGTTACGAAATACTTTTGGAGAGTAATTGAATAAATCCTTCATCAACTGATTATGCATCTTCACTTGATCTTTGAACTCATCAAGGTCATCATACAAACTTGCTAATGAATGAAAATAGGTTTCCTCAATGAAAGAAACCGATCCGGTATCGATAAGATGTTGAAAACTATCTATTACTTCAGGCATATGTTTCTGACAGTATTCAACAAAGGTACCCGTCAAACTAAAAGAAACTTTGAATTTTCCATCATATTGATCAATTAAATCAAGTAATAAATTGTTCGTTGGTAAATAACATTTTTTGGCTACCTTGTTAAAGATTTTTTGATTCAATGTATTATCAAAATAATGGTACGGCGACTTTGTCTTTCCAATGTTAAAAACGGAAAAACGATTCAATCGCATTGGTTGATGAACTTCGAAATAAAAACAAACAGACGGCATATCTATATCACCTGCTGGTACACATCCAATGTTCTATCCGCAACTCGATCCCAAGTGAATAATTCAATCTCTTGTTCTCCCTCTCGAGACATAGTTCGATGTAATACATCATAATTGAGTAAAGAAATAATCTTATTTGCCATCTCATCAACATCCCAAAAATCAACTTGCAAACAATTGGTAATGGCTTCAGCAGCACCAGCTGTTTTTGAAATAATCGTTGGAGTCCCAGCAGAAATAGCTTCAAGAGCAGTGATGCCAAAGGGTTCACTAACTGAGGGCATCACATATACGTTAGCGATACGGTAAATGTGTTTGACCTCCTCTTCAGTGAGACGCCCAGTAAAGATGACATCTTTGCTGATGCCAAGATCAACGGCTTTATCTATTAATTTTGGTAGCATGTCACCAGCACCAGCCACCACAAATTTTGTTTTCAATCCATAATCCAATACTTTCTTTGCCGCATCTAAGAAGAATTCAGGGCCTTTCTGAATGGTCAACCGGCCAAGGAACAATATAATGTCCTGTTTTTTACCACGACCCAATGGAAAAACAGCATTGTGAACAACATCAATCTTATTTGGATCGATACCATATTTCTCCACGATGACTCGTTTTGTAAAATTACTCACAGCGATAAGGCGGTCTGCTTTTTGCATTCCTTCTTTTTCAATATCAATGAACCATTGATTTGGTGAAAGCCATCCAGATCGATCATATTCAGTGGAATGAATGCTAAGAACCAGGGGAATGCCAAGTTTTTCTTTCACTTGGATTCCTGCTTTCATCGTCAACCAGTCATGACAGTGAATCACATCATATTTACCTTTGACTCTTGAAGCAACTAAATCATTATAACGATACACACTATTAAAAAAATCACCTTCAAGCTCTTTATCCGTTGGACGGTCATAGGGGAAAACGGTTGCTTCTCCAACTTCTCTGATTCGTAGAAATGGTTTATCTGTTGTCGCTTTCTGTTTGGTTTTTGGCATATAGAAATCGAGATGAACTTTTTTATCAGCTAGACCATGGGTTAATCCATAACAGTGTGTGCCTAACCCTCCAGCCTTAAAAGGTGGATATTCCCACCCAATCATTGCAACTTTCATCTCATGCCTCTTTATTTTCAATTTAATTATTCAGGAGATTTCAATGTGTATTTTCCTGATTCATGGACAACCTTGCCCTCTTTTGCAAGCCATCCTAAGGCAGCATAGACCTCTTTTTCATCAGTGTCCGAAAGTTTTTTCAATGTTGTAATATCTGCTTCATCCCAGATGTCAAGAATTTTATAGACTCGTCCAGCAGCAGTACCTACTGAATTAGTAAGATTGGTTGAATCAAGTTCATAATATTGGTCAACCTTTTTAATTTTATTTTCTCGGGCAAGCCAACCAACACCAGCATAAAAATCATTTTTCGATAGATTCGTTGATTTTTTTAACGATTCTTCATCCTTAGTATCGGTATCTTGTAGAGCTTGCCAAATCTTACCTGCATTCTCTCCGAACTTAGTGGTTAGTTTCCTCACAAGCATCCTCCGTGTTATACCCACGTTATGTGAAAGGTGGTTATAAGCTTATCTAAAAAATAAAGCAATTTTGTTTGAATTTTTCGAAAAGAATTATCGAAAAAATGGAAAACAAAGTAGTTGTATAAAATTCAGTAATTATGTTTTAAAATAAAATAAATTTCTATCTTATAAAATTTAAATGTAATGAAAATAAATATTTGATTAATTATTGTAAAAATATCAATCAAATAAAACTACATCTTCGCCATGAAAAAGTCCGAATAACCACTAGGCTTTTTCGCAACTAATTTTTACCTACGTTTATAAATAAAAATAATGACAGCAATTAACACAATCCATAACAATCAGAAAATGAAACATCTACATACATATTTACCTGCATATGCATCTGCACAAAAAGGTGATAAAGTAAGAGGATATTCATAAAGATATACTAGTGAATATGCTAGTCCGATGGAGATGGGATACATGGGATGTAGCAAAAACAAGGATAATAATCAGATAGCAGCTATAGGTATAGGTGCAATGATCGTTTTCATTTCTATGGTTCTTGTTGCCGGCATTGCCGCTTCAATCCTTGTTCAGACAAGTACCAACTTAGAGATGCAAGCATTGAAAAGTGGACAAGAAACTATTGCTCAAGCATCAACTGGACTGACCGTTAAAGGAGTTGAAGGGTTTAACGACTCAGGTATAATCAAAAAACTTGCTATTGAAGTCTCACCAAAAGCAGGATCACCAGATATCGATTTGAACAACACCATCATTGAAATAACAGATGAATCAGAAAAACATGTGATAGAATTTGGAGGAAGCACGCAATTTGCTAATTCATCAAACATTGATGGTGATATTGAAACAAACGGAAAATTTGGAACTGCAACAACTTTTGGCGTGACGGTGCTTCAAGATGCAGATGGATCTTGTACGTCTTCCACACCAATTATTGGGTATGGAGATCATGTAATTATTGGTCTTGACACCTCATCCATCTTTACCACGGACTCTGGTTTGCCACCAAGAACAGATGTTGATGGATTAGTTCTCATCGAAGAAGGAGCACCAGGCATCATTGGTTTTACCACACCCTCCTCATATGTCGATGATATCATAGAATTACAGTAAGTTACGTTCCCTAAACAATCTTTACTATTGACGAAAACAAAAGAATACTTTTTAGATATTTAAAAAGATATATTTTTATATGCTTAAAACTTTTTAAAGAAAATCAATTAGAATTGTCTACAAAAAATAGGGAGGAAAGAAAAACCATGAACTAATCTTAGGGGACAAATAAAAATAATCATGATTTTTCTGTAATCATACCTACCTTCTTCTCCCTAATATATTATTGTAGGTTCATCTATTTATAGTTTATTGTTAACACCCACCACGATAGGAGATTAATCTCAACTTATGTTTTAAAAAACCACGGGCTTGTGGGAACTCCGAAGGTTGTTCCCTTAAAATCTGCACGACAGGACTTTTATTGTTGATATGTTGTGCATTACTATTTTTTGAGCCGTCCATTCCTCCGTACCAATCACGTTTAAGGGCACGGCTCAACCAGGATCCTTTGTTATCATCCCATAATCGATGTAATTGAACATAAATCGTAGTATCTTTTGGATCTGCATGACCCAGCCAAACTTGGACTCTTGCAAATGCATCACCTTCTTTGTCCCAATCTATCATTCGTGCTGTTCCACACCAATGTCTCATCAAATAGGGGTAAAACTGTGGGTATACTCGTTTTCCCCAGCGTTCCATGTATCCTCGTAATTGATCGCATCCTTTTTGGACAACTTTTGAAAAATCGTTTCGTTCATGTTGTTCTACAAGATCATATCCCCATCTTCTACCTGTTTTAGGATTTACTGAAAATGCAGTTTCCTTTTTATCTGCAAACTTTGGCCGTATTTTTGTTAAATAGTTATGAACGGATTTGTGGACTGGAGATTTGGAGATGGTTCCTTCGAGTTTGAGCATGCGTTTTTTGTTTCCGATTTTTGGTCTAGTGATGCGTATGGCGTATCTGTCTGCTTGATCAATGACATCTTGTAGATTGAGGATAACCATTTCCTTTTCAAAGGCCATGCCGATGAAGAAGCCGAAGAAGAATTGGTATTGGATGTATTTGTTGAGATCCCTTCTTCTGATTCCTTTGTCTTTTACTTGTTTGTAATATTTGTTGAATTCTTCTTTTTTGATGTATTCGTATCTGAGTATGTTATGGACGATTTCTGGTGTTGGTATAGCCTTGTCAAGTGTGTTTTGGGATGCTTGGTGTACTTTGTTTTTATCTAGTCTCGTCCGGTATCGTGGGAAGAAATCTTCGTATCCAATGGATTTGAGATACATTAGCCATGCTTCATCTCTGTTGAGTAGTCCATGGATTCCTACTGGTTTGATGTTTCCGTATCGGTCGAGTTCTCCGTTGATTTTGATTTGGTCCATGTAATGGAAGTATTGTTCCCAGTCTGGATTGTTGAAATCTAGCGGATAGATGGGATGTTGTGTCATTTTGCTGAGGTAATCCATGAGTTTTTTGACGGTTCCATGTTCGTCTTTTCCTTGATGGACAATTGCGTGTTGTCGAATATCTTCGAAGGTGAGCGTTTTTGGGTCAAGTAGTCCGTATTGTTTTTGATAGTTTGGATTAAATTTCGGATGAAAAACAGTATTTTTATTCATTCCATGGTGATTGTTCACCTGATCCTCCCCATGTAGATGGGAGAGTAGTTTTTGTACTGGAATTTGCTTTAATTGTTCTAAGAGTTTTTTCCATTCTTGTTTTGTACCTCCTTCTAATTCATTGTCTGAATTAGTTTGATAGGGTTGTTGGGCATCAGTGATTAGGAAATGTGTGTGTTGATTTTGAATGTAGTTCACTTAATTTTCACCCAATAATATGATAGTCTTTTACTATTTTGTATAGTATATAACTATTATAATATATAAATGTTTTGTTATTTACTGTATAGTTCAGCAAATCAATAGTTTTTTAAGCAAATCGCTTTTACAAATTGGTTTGAAAGGTGATGGAAAACTGTCTAAACCCCTGCCAAAATGGCTCATGGAACGCTATGCCATTCTGTGGAAGAATTTCAAAAGTGAAGAATTCGATCATGACCAGGCAGCAAACATTCTCAAAGAGAAAAAAGAAAGACTTGTGAGTGTTATCTTATCTGAACTAAAAAAACATGGATGGCTTATCGTAACGCTTCATCCAGATGACTCAAGAAAACGAATATACAAACTAAAAAATCCTGAAGACGCTATTATTGAAATCAAATAAACTTCCATTTTTAATTTCTTCCCACAGGAAAATTAATTCACTTATCCTTTTTAGAATTTCCATCCTTCCATGCGGAACATATCAAGGATATCTATTGATTCAATCGTGTAATCTTGACAAACATACGGAATGCGTACTTTGTGTCCACGTAATTTTTCTTCTGTTACTACGATTCGTTTGATTTCTACAAGAGTTTTTTGAGGATTTTGGATCATTTCGATTGCAAGAGCGATAACCCAAGGATCAGCTGCGTGTTTCTTGTCTTTTTTAATCAGACTAGGATAATTTAATAAAATTTCTTTGACAAATTTTATTTGTTCAGCTGTTTCTTCTATAAACATTTCGGGATGCTGTTTTCCCCATGCTGCTAATGTATCATCATAATCATTGATTTCGTTTAATACTTCTTTTGGGGAAAAGATTCTTTTGTTTTTAATGAGTCCTTCAATTCTTTTCCATGGAGTCTGATAGATATCCATTGGATTATGCTTATTTAATTCGATAAGGGAAGATGAATCAATGATGTAACAAGTTTTTGTCATTGTTTCGCCTTTGCGAGTACTTTTTCAAAATTTCTTGATTTTACCGAAAGAAAGTTTAAGGCATCAGTGTAGGTGATGTAGTTTTTATCGTAGTTGTTTGCCACTATTGAAACAAATTTATTTCCCATCTCCCTAAGGCATCTGCGATCTTGTGAAATCCCCCCACTTTGCTTTGTTTCTTTTTTCTTTTTTTGATCTTTTTTTGAAGGTTTATAGTTGTCAAGTTTTCTTTCAAATTCATTTTTATTGATAAAATCCTGTTTATACATAGAATACAAAAGCATTGATTTACTCACCTTGTATTTGCGAGATAAACGCTTCAGCGTTCTTTCATCAGTAAGTGATTGTTCAGAAGTGAATAGAGTTTCAGCATGTGTTTTTGGAAGTAAAAAGGATGCGGCAAATTGATTACACCAATATTCGATTTTATTTTTTTTATTAAATGATAAGAATGGTAGATCAATAACTGTTTCTCCAAGGAGAATATGTCCAAATTCATGTAGTAAAGTAAAAATTCTTGCTTCAATACTATCTTTGGAGTTTACAACGATGACATTTGGGTTTTGATCAGTTAGGACAAATCCTCTTGCATCCTCAACAGGCATGGAGAACTGGAATACTAAAATATTTAGTTTTTCAAATGTTTCCCTTAAATAATTAAAAAATGCATAACTACTCTTGAATTTTCTTTGCTTTTCAAGGTTCAGATCAAAAATATTGCGATATGATAATCCTAGATCCTTAGGCTTTTTCGATAACGTGATATTTTCAATGTTTGGGGAAATAGAAATATTCATATTTATTAGTAATTCACCGCCAATTTCCTGAAGATTTCGTGCTCTTCTAATTGCATAAATCGTTTTTTTATCAAACACGTCTTTTTTATCAGGAAGCATGCGGTAATCCTTTGGAAGCGGAGGTTCATCAAGTGGTTCAGAAAGAAGAAACGCTGCCAATGGTCGTTTGTAAGCTCTAGATAATTCTCTTAACTGTCTAAGGGTTGGTTGCCAATCCCCTTGCTCAATTGCTTCAATAACATCAACACTAGTCTTCAAACGCTTACTGACGTCTTCTTTAGACCATCCAGAGCTTACCCTAAGCCACTTGAAAACGGTTGGGTTCACATCAACTTTCAAGGATCTTGGCATTTTTCAATTACCTTAATTCAATCTTTATTTTTTTCATTTATGAAATCTTCAACGATTTTGATTTCATCAGGTGTTAAATTATACAAATCATATACTAAAGAATCGATTTTTTCCTCAAGTTTTTTAACTCTTTCTTGTTTATCTGAGTTATCTAAATAGTCATCATCTTTTGTAATGGAAAGGATTTGATCAACAAGATCGATAAATGGTTGTTGTTTTTCAGAAGAAATCTCTTTTATAGGTATTTCGGAAAGAGGTTTTTGATATAATTCAATTAAATCCCCCTTTCTTTTACCTTTTTTGTATAACCAAACACCATATAATTTAGAATTCAACAAGGAAAGTATATACTTAATGTTTTGATTATTTCTCTTTTTATTTATATAATAAACATCTCCACTTGCATACCATTCATAATCGTTATAACCAAATATATTTCCCCTTGATTTGTAAGGAGCTACAATCTTGTCTGAAGGAAACATGTATTCTTTTCTTGGTCTTGTTAATGAATATAAGGGAATACGGCCTTCAGGTTCAACTTCTGCTCTATTCCTAATTATCGGTTTATATTTATTTAGATGGTTTATCAAATTAGGATGATCCACCTCATTGATGTAATTCTCTTTAGTTACAAATATTACAAATTCCGAGGGTACTTTTTTTGTATAATATGATTTTATGTCACTATTTTTGAAAAGCGGTTTAATAAATTTTTTTTCATTATCGTTTAAAAATTTTAATAATTTATTATTTTTATTTATTATAAAAACCCCTTCACCCTTTTTTATTCCATTTTCTAATAATTGAGGGTATAACTTTAAATGTCTATTTGTAACTCTATCACCATTTGTTTTTAATCCCTGGTGTATATAACAAAAATCGCTCAAATTATTTTGTGTATTATCAATAATTTTCCTAAGAACTTTTAATGTCTCATCTGTGCTTTCACTTGACGTACCTTGTAATCGAATATACTTTAAATCTCCCTCATATAATTCATTTTGAGGTACTTCATAATATTTAGTTTTTTTATCCTTCCATCCTAATATTGAATTAAGAATATCTGAATTTGCTAATCCCCTCCTATCAGTTATGCAATTTTTTGCTTTATAATTTAAATTATTTTCTTTACTTACTATAGTAATCATATTATGTTGACCTAATGCTGATTGGAAAATTCTTAATTCATTAAAATTAATTAGTCTCCTTACAGTGCTTCTCTCTTTAAAATCTTCTCTAAGTTTATTTCCACTTGTTGCAGTTGGATAATAATTGGTTGTTATAAATGCAATTTGTGATTTATCTCTGGAAATTTCAAATGCCAAATGAAAAAAGAAATAAAACAAATCTACTCTACCTTGATGGAATTTTCCTAAAAACCCTCTTTTAATTTCTCTGAACATTTCTTTATGTCCTTTTTCACCAACATATGGTGGATTAGCAATCACCACATCAAATCCAGGGTTTTGTCTCTGAAAAACCTCAGCAAAATATAATTTCCATAAAAAGAATGGTTTGACTTTCGTTCTCTTATACCGCTCTAATTTTTCCAATGCTTCTTCTTGATTTTGCTCTTTTAGAGTCGTTTCGATTAATTCCCATTCAAGTTGATCAATCTGGGACCTCAACTTACGCTTACTCTTTCTATTTTGCTCATTAAAATATCTTTTTTGTAGAGCCTTTAAAGTCTTTATCTTTTTCTCAGATTCAGTAATACCAAGTGAAATCTGCTCCGTACTCTCTGTTGCAGCCTGTTTAGCAACTTTCTCTCTTTTTCGTTTTAATCTTTTAATTTCATCAGCTATACTTTTTCTTTTTTCAAATTCAACTGATTTTACCTGTGATAAATGATCTTTCAAATCTAAGATTTGTTCATCAAGTTCTTTCAATTCATCTTGTTTATCCTTTTTTACAGCACCTAATAGTTTTTCATCAAATAATTTAATACCTTCAAATTCCTCCAACAAACTATTTCCACACATCACCTTATGATCAAGATTTGGGAGAGGTTTTATCCGAGACATATCTGTCTCATCAACAATAAGGGAAAGCCAAAAACGTAATTTTGCAATTTCAACACCAGATTGGTCAATATCCACTCCATATAAACTATGAGCAATTGTTTCCCTTTTAAAATTATAATTCGTGCGTTCTTTTTGTTCTTCTCCAGAAAAATATATGGTAAGAATTGAACGAGCTTTCACAATCTCATTCATCATTCCCACAGGAAATGCTCCAGAACCAACTGCAGGATCAACAATTTTAATATTTTTCAATAATCGATCAATTTTTCTAAAATTATATGAAATGGAATCAGGAATTAAATATTCATCATCGACATAACTTTGCCCATTATAGGTTTTCTGCTGCTCCAAATCCTTTATCACATGCTCTAATGCAAGATCCCCATACTGAATGAATGTTTCAAGATCCTCTCTTTTAATGTCAGTATTTGTATCTAAATAGTTAATCAGACTTTGCTGACACATATAATGAACAATTTCACGAGGAGTATAAAACGCACCTTTATCCTTACGTTCCTTAACCTCTATTAGATTCTCAAAGACCTTCCCGAGCATCTCTGGATCAACAGCGACTTCCTTATCTAATGGTTCATCTTCTTTTACAGTGAAATTAAATCGGTCAAAAACCTTTAATATTTTTTCAAAAACATCATTATCAATAAGAATATCTGTTCCAGCCCAATCATAATCATTTAAAGGTTCAAACAAACCACCATTCAAAAATGGGATTTTACAATGAAAATGAACATAATATCCATCATCACCAGGACGTGGATTAGAAAGTGCATCATAAAATAATGGCTCTAAAATCTCATTGAAAAAATTATCATAAGAAACAATCGGCTCAATGTCTCTTTTTTTATCTCCAAACAATCTACGCAAGAAATTATGCGGACCAGTTCCCCACTCATTTCCTTTTTTAACTCCAAGCCATCCCTTTTTTTGAAGAAAATACAAAAAAACAATTTGACCAAGCAATTTCTTAGCAAAATCAATCGGTTTAATCATCTTATCTTCAAATTCTATTTTGATTTTTTCATCCTGATCTACGACTTTTTCAATTGATTCCTTTAAATCTATAACCAGTTCCTTATATTTTTCAAAAAACTCTTTTGTAACAGTTTCAATACTAAAGGCCTGTTCAATATCAGGTAACGTTGGATTAGAAAGCTCATTTTTCACAAGATTTAAAAACTGACTTCGACAAGTATGATTTGGTTCATTGATTCCAACAAGATATGAATATCTTTTAGCAGGAGTTAATTTCTTAGCTAACTTTACTTTACCCTCCTCATCACGAACAAGACTATACTCCATTTTAACAAAAGAAAAACGCCAATCTAGATGATCATCATCATAAAATCCAACTAATGCTCCTTCAGCATCAATCTTACCTAACCAATTCGCAATAAAATTCCTCTGCATAGTTCTTGCCCGATCCAAAGAGGTAGGTTTACCCAATTTCACGGCAAGTATTTCGATTTTCTTACGATTACTATCCCAAAATTCACCAAGTTTCTTTAAATCCGCAATATGATCTCGATATTGCTTTCCAATAAATGGTGTTTTATCCTCAATAGCAATATCGATTTCATTAAATAATTCTTTAACGAACTGTGAAAAGTTTGCAATCTTAAATTCTTGATTAAACGTGTTATTCAATAGGTTCTTTGCTTCATGTTCTCTCAAATTTACTCCCTCCCAATTAGATACTCAGAAAGAATTACCTCCTTTGGCCCAGATATATTTGCTGCACCTCGTGTGGAAGTACCTTCAAACACATTTTGAGGGATACCTCCTTTTATTCTCCCTAATATTTTCAACGGATCAGTTTCATCTTTTACTGATTTAAATACTCGTTTTACTGTTGCTTTCGCAACCCCTCCTTTTTTAATGATATTCATTATCTCATACAAATAATCTTCATCATCATCAGTTATCTTCGGAGCTTTCAAAACCGCTTTGATATATTTAATTAGTTTCGCTTCAGTACTTCTCCCACCGGGCGAAGATATCTCCTCCGGTTCACCAACAAATACCTTCTTAAATGCCGTTTTATTCTCAGAAAGAAACTGATAAAAATCTTTTGGTAACGTTTGCCGTTTCAAACTGGGTTTAGATTCAAGGATTTCAGCTGCTTCCTCAAAATCAACCTCCCGAATACTCGATCCTGCGTTATGGTACATCTTCCGAAGTTTTCCTTTTCTAAAAAAACTTACCACACTATTTGCATCCAACTCATACTTCTTCGCCGTTCTTGCTTTTTTAGGCAGACGTTTAATCTTAGTAAAAAGAGAAGTATCATTATCTCGGATATCCCGAAGCATGGTAATATATTTAAGTTCAACATCCTCTTCTTCATCTTCACCCGTAATCATCTTTTTCGTAGTTAACTTTGTAAAAAGATCATGAGACTTAATCTCTTCCTCAGTCAACAAAGGTGCATCATTTCCAAGCATTTCAATAAATGCTTGAATTTTTGATTCAGCAGCCTCAGCAAGTCCAATATTTTCATTTATAGGCCCAGCTGGGAAAAAATTATAGGTATGAATCGTATCAAATGGAGGATTCCTACTCACACGATTCACACGACCTACTCGCTGCATCATCTTCACGGGATTCCAGGGAATATCATAATTGATAACTACATTAGACCGATGAAGATTGACCCCTTCTGACAGAATGTCCGTAGTAATCAAAATCCGTATGTCATCTTTTTGTTTTTCCTTTTCAAGATTTGCATCATAATTTTCAATAATCTTCATTCTCGCTTGATCAAAGGATTTACTCGAAAAAGACATCACCGAATTACGATATTTTTTTGCCAATTTTGTTTCAAGATAATCTGCAGTTTCTTTTGACTCAGTAAAAATAATCAATTTATGTTTTTTCAAAACCGATTTTGTTGATAATTCCTTCATAAATTTTTCTATCTTTGGATCACGAGTGATATCCTTCCACATTTCTTGAATCTCTTCAAGTAACTCTAAATCATGATTTAAATCATCAAGTAACTCTGGTTCAAACTGATCAGCAGAATACTCAACCGCTTTTTCCTCATCGATCAATTGTTGAATTGATTCCTCATCATCATTTTCCAACAAATCAAGTATTTTATTCATATGTTTTTGACTGGTAAACACCCTTCCCTGCTGATAAGCTTCGATAAACCGTTGATAAGAGTAAATAAACCTGTTAATTGATTGTTTAAATGCAAAAAAACTACTCTCAAGTCGCTTTAACAATAATATCTTCATAAAGCGACCCATATTCTTTTGAGATGCAACGCCTAGTTGATCCAATCCTTCTTTTAACTTGAGTAGAGGCATATAACGAGCATATTTAAAATCGTTAATAATCATCTTCAGTGTCTTTGTAAATATTTTATCAAGTTCTTCATCAAAATGATACACAACTGGAGTGGGATCTTCAACCTCTGGAAACTTTAGGCCCTGCAACTGCAAATCCTTATTATAAAACTGCACAATACTTGATCGAGTACGACGAACCATCAAATATCGTAATACATTCTTACGAATATCCTCTGCATTTTCCTTAACAACTCTTAGATACTCTTCTTTATCCTCAATACGATCAAGACCATTTAACCGTCTTTGAAGACGTTTAAAATATCGTTCGAGATTACGAACCTCAGGATTTGGAAGTGTTGATTGATGTGCATTTTGAAACAGTTTGATCTGACTGAGGATATCCATTGGAGTGTTATTCAAGGGAGTAGCAGTAACCAATATAACCCGTTTACCTCGACAGATATTAAATAAGGTTTCATACATCTGCGTTGTTTCAGTACGAAACCGATGTGCCTCATCAATGAAAATATTTGAATACTTATCAACACCACGACTTAACAACTTATCAATCATACCAATTGATTCAAAATCAGTCTGCCGCACACCAAAATCAGAAAAAACATTGGGCCACGATCCGGGATTATCTTTATCTAACGTCCTTGGAGGGGCAATAACAACAGAACGACCCTCTAACTCATTTGCAAGCATCGCAGAAATATAGGTTTTACCAAGACCAACCACATCAGATACAAACACACCACCGTATTCCTCAAGCTTCATCTTCGCATCTCTTACTGCGTCCTTCTGGTATTCTAAATCCATAAATCCCTTCGGTCGATACTCCGAAGATATTTCATCCATATCCAAATTAATCTTATCCTTCAAATACTCATAAAGAAACTTTAGATACAACTCATAAGGAGAAATATCCTCTTTAATCCAAGTTTTTTCATTCATCGTCTCAACATATTTTTCAGAAACATCAATCCCATGCTCCCACAACTCATTGAATTTCTGAAGAGAAAACTCATAATCAGCTTTGTTTTTCAACTCAACATTAAACTCAATATTATCCCGCAAACCAGACTGGGTAAAATTACTCGAACCAGTAATCACTCTACCGACATCCATTTGACCTTTCTTAAAAGTCATAATATACAATTTTGCATGAATATTATCCGTAGGATACACACGAATCTCTAACTTACCAGATTTCAACCAATCAATAAAAACACGTATACCTTTCTCGATCTCATATGCATCCTCAGATTTATCCATTTCCTGAGTCACTTGACTAGAAACCTCATCTTTCACCTCTTTATGAGACACGAGTAGTTTTCCTTGGTTTTTTTTCTTTGATTCTTGAATAAAACCATACGTCTTTTTATTTGTACTCATTCCAATTAAAATCCGAATTTTTTTCGCATCCTCCAATGACTTATAAATTGCATGAAAACCACTCGCATAAAAATACCCGACCAAACAATCAAAATAATCAGAATGTGTAATTAACTCAGAAAACCTCTTTTCAAGACTCTGACCCTGCTCATTAGTAATAAATGTTAAATCCATAGTCATTTTTCTTCTCCCTCTTTCAACTGTTTTTCCATCATTAGTTCAAATTGCCGAGAAATAAGCCAACCCTTATTCTTACAAAACGTTCTATACCGATCATATAAAGTCTCATTAACCCTCAATGTTACATTTTTTGAAGACATTAAACCGTCACAACACACATATCCACAAATATCTATAAATGTATTACCATCTCATTGAATAAATCAAAAATTTCTAAATAAGTCTCACTAAAAATCCAGTGGAATATCATAATTATCAATTATTGAAAATTTACATTCATCACAAATACTATTAGGATTTTCTGTTTTCGTTCACTCGACAAATTTACATAACATATCATCACCAATTGTTTTCTATTGCTTGTTTAATCTCTTTAAGATGTGATATAGCATCATCTTTATAATTTTCATATATGTAAACTAAATCTATATTCTCGTGATTATTTTTTTCAGAATCTTTATTCCATATTATTAGTTGAAAACCACTATCACCTAATGTAATTCTAGAAATAAAGCATCTTTTGGTTCCTCGTCCCCCACTTGTTTTTTCGATAGGATGACCTACTGTCAAATTTCGTAAATTTCTTATAACTAACCAGCTAGAATTTTTTTTCTTCATGAGAGTATTATTTAAAAAGATTTTATATAATGTTGAAATTGCATCTTGCTGCAAAATGATAGCCTGAAGCATACCATATAATCTAAGATATTTCTCCCCTTCATTAAGACCACTGCTACTGTTTTCATAATAAGATAGTGCAAGACATGAATCTTCAAATGTATCCATAGAAACACAAATTTTATTCCACTCATCTATACGGCTCTTGAAAAATGATTCATAGAGGTTCTTTTCATTTACGTAATTCCTAATTTCAGAAATCAATACCTTATTTCTTTTCATCTTACTGCACCTCAAATTTATTTATAAAAGAGATAAAAATAATCATAAACCAAATATTAATTACATTTAATGAATATCTTATCTTTAGGAGGTCATTATTTATCTTTACCTATCACTAAATTGAAACGACATAATTTATAACCCCAATTTGTTTTTTATAGCATTTTTAATAGTAGTATTTCGTTCATTAATGAATTGATCAAAATTATCATTCCAAAGATATCCTAAAGCACTTTCTGAAATGAAATGTTTTTTCATCAGTCTTTTTAGCCTATCCTCATTTCCTCCAAGTTTTTCACTAAGAATTATGTCTAGATATTCTGATGGTTTTTTTGCTTTAATGCTATTATTAGTTTCATCAAAAAGCAAAGTTCGATTTAAGATATAATCTTTTTTTTCACTAAATTCTTTACACAATTCTTGATTTAAACCTTCAACCTTGTTTGGGAAAATATGATGATCGTCAATGCGATCTAAATTAAAATCACCCGTACCAAGAGGTCTTCTTGTATAAAAATCCTCAGCATTATTCAAAGAAATAAGGCTGATTATTGAATTATACACTGCTGATCCACGTTTTGTATTGAACAAATCAAGCTCATTATCAACATAATTATCATCAATTTTTCGAATTCTACTTATTGCAGTTTCTACACCCTCCAACCAAGCTTTAATACCTCTGTAATCCTTTGACATGGTTGAATCTGAAGATCCACTATAATCACCAGAGAGAACAGCACACCAATACCATTTTTCTAATATATCATAAAAATCATCTAAAGATACATTATCATTACTTTGATTCTCATAATAATATAAAACAGCTCCAAGAACAGGAACAATTGTTGTATTAGGGATAAACGAACTTTTTATCGATCCAAACTCGTGAGCACCAACATTCATAATCATTGCTCGAGCTTTTTCTGCATATCTACATGAGACATTCCATAAACTTTTAAATTGATCACCTGAATCAACAAGAATTTCTTCATATCTCTGACCCTGCTCATCTTTTCGAACAGTTATCTCACCCGGTACGAGATTATAAATGTATTTAGAAGAGCAATAATTCTGCTTAATCAATGAAATAAGCTTCAATAAATATTCATTCATACTCGAATCTATATCCTTAAGATTCGAATTATCTAAATTTTCCCAAAGATCTTTTCTTAATTCCACACCTTTGGGATACAAAAAAGCATTCATCAAATCAAAAGTTGTTAACTTCATGCCTTTTTCATTTACTTTAGCAAAAATATTACATATGTCTTTTAAAGGTCGTTCATTACTTAGAGGATAGTATACAAAATTATAATTAAGAATTCGGTTAAAAACATTATAGACATTTAAAGTTGTTGTATCCTCAGGAATCTTATCACGATTTTTCTCCAAATATTCCGCTATCCACTGCTCAAATTGAGTTGAATCAATAAAATTTTTATTTTGATTACTTGGATCGCTTGCGGATAATATACAGAGAGGAACAACACCCGTTGTAGCCCATTCATCTTTATCTTCCAATAAACCTATTGTTGGCCTATGATTGTAAAAATATCTATAGGATATCGCATCTTCATAACTTTCATTTAGTACATTTGTTATATTAACATAGAAAATATAATAAGAATTTCTCTTTGGAAATTTAATGACTGGATTATAACTTGACTTTGTCACATTAGATTTTTTTGATAAATTTTTTTTAAGGTGATCCGTGGGATAGCAGCCTATTTAAATATCCATCCATCTACGAAGGATG
>CAYPUK010000154.1:0-1573 GCA_964414035.1 uncultured Thermoplasmatales archaeon
TTGTTGATCTTGTCCAACATTCCAATCCCATAATTGAATGGTAATGTTTACCCATTCTTCATCATCGGGAACATCGGCAGTTACCTTCCAATCAGGATCGTAAATGTAGCGAGTGTTCTTCCAGACAGGACTTTGAAACACTTGGTCATTAATCCAAACTTTCAAATAGAAATCTGGATAACTATATCGATCAATGTATTCTCTGAAATTAAGATGATTATCGTATTTTTCAAGTGATCTTATTTTTTGAAGATCGAAAGTAACGTGGATATCTACTAATGGGTCTAAATCGGAATCTGATGGGTCTTCAACTGATTGCACAATTGGACTAATTATAGAAAGAGCGATGAGTGCTGTAGCACTTAATAGTGACATGGCCATTTTTGAAAAAATCATGGTTTTTTTTGCCCCCGGTAGGCAGGATATATCTTAATAATATATATTAAAACGTTTCATATATTATTCTTTCTCTTCTACTAGATATGAATTAGAATATAATTCAAAAAAGAATGATTAATATTCAATCTAGCAAATAGTTCACGCTAAGAATAGAACAAATACACACGATATTTAAACACCTTTCTTCATACAATCTTTTAAAATGGAATACGAAATCATCATCCAAGCATTCTGGCTCATCATCCCCGCATACGTAGCAAATGCCAGTGCTCTTCTTGTTGGTGGAGGAACACCAATTGATTTCGGTAAAACATACAAGGATGGCAAACGAATTCTTGGAGATGGAAAAACCTGGCAAGGACTCATTGCAGGATCATTTATCGGAATGACTGCTGGGTTTGGATTATCTGTTGCTGCAAAATATGCTTATGCATATGATTTCCCTATTTATCTAAGTGATTTCACTGGTTTTCCCATGATGATTCCCTTAATTTTCTCCATATGTTTTGGAGCATTAATTGGAGATATCGTTGAAAGTTTTTTTAAACGCAGGCATAATATTAATCGAGGAGAAGATTGGATTCCCTTCGATCAAATCGATTTTATTATTGGAGTGCTTGTTTCCGTTTTTCTTATGAGTTCGATACTTTATCTTCTTTCATTAATTCCGTATCATTGGTTTTTCAAAGAATTTGGTTTATATCACGTCCTTACCCTCCTCATCGCAACTCCGTTCATTCATCTTTTCTCTAATTTCGTTCATCGAAAAATAACTGAAAGAAAAGCAGAAAAACAAAGTATTTAAACTCACAATATTTTAATAAACTGTAAAAGATTTTTGGTGGGGAAAAACATATGACTGATTCCGAAAAACAAGAAATGAACGAAGAATTGAAAGAGTGGATCAAAGAAACTCATGCCAAAGTAAAAGAAAAAGAAAACGATCAGTCATCTAATCAACAACCAACTGGTTTTTGCGCGATATGTGGTGAGAATAAAGCAAAATATGTATGCCAACGATGCAAAAAAAGTGTTTGTTCATCCTGTTATTTTCAACTCGTTGGTTTATGTAAGGACTGTGTTGAAAAAGAAACAGCTGATAAATGGAAAGGAAAAAAACCTGATTGGGAAAAACTCCTTGGTGTAAAATGGGTAGAATAAACGTGTTATTGTT
>CAYPUK010000155.1:0-6700 GCA_964414035.1 uncultured Thermoplasmatales archaeon
TGGTTTCACATGGGAAAATGTTAACCTATCTAGTTGATCAGATCCCAAAACGGTACACCTGTGTGTTATGTAAACGAATGATGCTTCGTTATGCTGATATGGTCGCTCAAAAAGAACAAGCTGATGCATTGATCATGGGGGATTCGCTTGGTCAAGTTGCATCGCAAACCCTTCAAAACATTCAAACCATCGATGACGTGGTAAATGTACCCGTTCTCAGACCATTAATTGGTTTTGATAAAGAAGAAATCATAGCAATTGCTAAAAAGATTGGCACATTTGATCTTTCTATCCTTCCTTCAGATGAATGTACTGCGGTTCCAAAAAAGCCTGCGACAAAAGCATCAATATCTAAGATCGAAGGGATTGAACAAGATACTTCTTATGAACCTATTTTGAAAGAGGTTGTGGATACCGCTCAGCGTATTAACGCAAAGGATTTTGGTAGTTTCATTGACCTCTGAAATAGATTTATATAGGCAGTTTTCCATTCACTTTTTTCACGGGAAGGTAGCATTTTTTAATCTGCAAAAAAACCTTTTTTAAAGCAATATAGAAAGATTTAAGAACCCAATATGACATACTAGATAGTGTATATGGGAAGGATTTAAATACAATATATTGTATAATTCTTAGGGAATGTGATGAAGGATGCAATGTCCATATTGTGAACATGAAAATACAAAAGTAACCGACTCTCGCGACACTGGCGTATATTCCATTCGCCGCCGCCGAGAATGCCTTTCATGCCATCGAAGATTCACTACCTACGAACACATCGAACTCAGTCCAATTTACATCATTAAAAAAGATGGACGAAGAGAAAAATACGATAAAAGCAAAATCAAAACAGGCATCGTCAAAGCACTTGAAAAACGACCAGTCAGCCCAGAACAAATAGAAAATCTCCTTGATACCATTGAAGAACATGTTCGAAAAGAAGGAAAAGAAGAGATTTCAAGTACCCGCATCGGAGAATTTGTAATGGAAGAACTCAAAAAAATCGATGAGGTCGCCTACATTCGCTTTGCTTCAGTCTACCGATCATTTGCTGATATCACCCTCTTTGAAAAAGAGGTTCAAAAACTCACCAAGAAATCTTAATGGAGGAAAGATGTAAACATGATTAGAAAAATAAAAAAACGTGATGGGAAAATAGACGATTTCAACCCATTCCGTATCACCAATGCGGTATGGAAAGCAGCCCAAGCTGTCGGAGGAAAAGATCATCGTCGAGCAACAGAAATAACAGAAAAAGTATTAGATACACTTGAAAAAAATCTTAACCCTGGTCAAATCCCAACCGTGGAAAATGTTCAGGATACTGTTGAAAAAGTACTCATTGAAGAAGGCCATGCAAAAACCGCTAAAGCCTATATTTTGTATCGTCATCAACATGAAGATATTAGAGAAATAGGTGGTTTACTCAAAGATATCGATGTGGTTGATGGATATCTTTCCATGATGGATTGGAAGGTCAATGAGAACAGTAACATGAGTTACTCCCTTCAAGGACTAAACGTGTATGCTACTGAAAACATTATTTCTCATTATTGGTTGAATAAGATTTATCCACCAGAAATAGGTGAAGCTCATAGTAAAGGAGATTTTCATGTGCACGATCTTGGTACGCTTGGAGCATACACCTATTATGGTCGGGAAACAGTGATTGCTAAAATCAATGGAAATGTGCAGGTTATTTCATTTCAGGATCTTTATGAAAAACTCAATCTTTACGAGAAACTATTATCAAAAAAAGATGATGCATATGCAAAGTATCCTAATGATGTACAAGTCCTTGATAAAAATGGTTGGACTAACGTTACACGAGTAGTAAAAAAAGCAAAGAACAAATCAATGCATTTCATTAAAAACGAGGGTGGAAGATCAGTTATTGTCACTGAAGATCATCCCATGGTCCTTGGATCTGAGATGTTCAAACCAGCTCAGCAAATCAATGAGGATGCTGATAAATTATTAACTGTTGATGTGAACAATCTATTAAAAAATGAATGCTTGTTTTATAAAAAAGAAATAAAGATTTCGGAAGAATTACTTCGAAATGATGTTGCTGATTTCTGGGTTGAAGGACTCCCATATGACGAATTCCTCAACTACAATACTGACATTCCAGACAATGCAATCATTTCAACATCTAATAATGCTCATGGTCTGTCAAACACATTAACATTAACTGAAGATTTAGGATATTTCGTTGGTTTTTATATTGCTGAAGGATGGATGGAACCACATCGGGTCTCTATAAAACAAAAGGATACTGTTGAAAATAAACAGATCATCGATCGATTAAAACAAGCTGCTTACCAATTTGGTTGCAGGCCGTATCTTAAAACTGAAGATGGACATATTACCTTGCAAATCGCAAATTCAACGTTTACTAATTACGTGATGGATACTATCTTTGATATTAAAGGGATAAGCAAAGAAAAAAGATTACCTGCTAACATTTTACAATATAACAAAGAATTCATTCACGGAGTTATTGCAGGAATTATTGATGGTGATGGATCAGTTACCACATCTCAAACAAGTATCGTATTACGCACTGCTTCTCGAACCTTACTTGAACAAATGTCAGTTGTGTTAAATCTTGTTGGATTTACGGTTCGAGATCGAAATCTTGAAGGAGTGGGTTCCACTAGATCATATAATGGAAGATTAATCACTCAACATTATCCATTATATGGCATGAGTTTTAGAACACTTCAATACTTGATCCCTTCTGTTAAATATCAATCTGCTACTATTTCAACAAAGGCATGGCGAGCAGAAGGACCAGGTTGGCATAAAGTATTGAATAATCAACAAACTGAGATTCCTGATGATTATATTTATGATATCACTACAGAGTCTCATACGCTTGTAGTTAATGGTATGTGGAATCATAATTGTGTAGGCTGGGATTTGCAAGATATTTTGATGAAAGGATTCAAAGGTGTTTCAGGTAAAATCGAAAGTAAACCAGCAAAACATTTTGGTACAGCTCTAATGCAAATCGTGAATTATTTGTACACGCTTCAAGGAGAAGCAGCTGGTGCACAAGCACTTTCAAACTTTGATACATTACTTGCTCCATTCATTAGATCTGATGATCTTACGTACGCTCAAGTAAAACAAGAAATGCAGAAGTTCATGTATAATATGAACGTACCGACTCGTGTTGGTTTTCAAAGTCCATTTACTAATATCACTCTTGATCTCACCGTTCCATCGTATATGAAAGATGAACCAGTGCTTATTGGTGGCAAACCTCAAGAAACTTCATACAAGGAATATCAAGAAGAAATGCATATGATCAATCAAGCATTTGCTGAGATTATGATTGAGGGTGATGCACAGGGAAGACCATTTACGTTTCCTATTCCAACCTATAATATTACAAAGGATTTTGATTGGGAGAATAAAAAACTTGATTCATTGTGGGAGATGACTGCGAAATATGGAATTCCTTATTTTTCCAATTTCATCAATAGTGATATGTCTCCTGAGGATGCGCGGAGTATGTGTTGCCGGCTTCGATTAGATAATCGTGAACTACGGAAACGTGGCGGAGGTCTATTTGGTGCAAACCCAAAAACAGGATCCATTGGCGTGGTTACTATTAATCTGCCCCGTATTGGGTATCTAGCTAGGGATGAAAAAGATTTTTTCAATCGATTAGATGAAATGATGGATTTAGCAAAAGAAAGCTTAATCATCAAACGAGAGGTCATTGAGAATCTTACGGAAACTGGTTTACATCCATATTCCCGATTTTATCTAGCTGATATCAAAAAAGCATATGGACAATTTTGGAAGAATCATTTCTCAACGATTGGTCTTATTGGAATGAATGATGCTTTGCTTAATTTCATGAATAAAAGCATTGGTGATCCTGAAGGAGAAAAGTTTGCTGAGAAAGTGATGGATCATATGCGAGATAGAATCTCTGATTATCAAGAGGAAACTGGTAGTATTTTTAATCTTGAAGCAACCCCAGCTGAGGGAGCTAGTTATCGGATGGCCCGGATTGATAAACAAACCTATCCTGATATTAGAGTGTATAATCAGGAGAATTACCGTAAGAGTGGAGATCGGGATGTGGAACCGTATTATACGAATTCTACGCAGCTTCCGGTTGGATTTACCACGGATGTGTTCAAAGCATTGGATTTGCAGGATGGATTGCAAACTCGGTATACGGGTGGCACCGTGCTTCATATCTTCCTTGGTGAGGATGCGCCGAATCCTGATGCTGTTAAGCAACTGGTAAAAAAAGTAGCTGAAAACTATGAATTACCATATTATACCATCACGCCAACTTTTAGCGTATGTCCGGAACATGGATATATTCCTGGAGAACATGAGTTTTGTCCGAAGTGTGAAGCTGAAGGTGAAACTACGGTGTGTGAAGTGTATTCGCGAGTAGTAGGCTATTTAAGACCGGTGAATCAGTGGAACAAAGGCAAACAACGGGAGTTTACGGATCGACAAACATTTGCTCCTTTTGAAAAAGGAAAGAAAGGTAAAAAGAAAATGCTGGCGAACGCATGAAATTAAAACTTGGTGGATTACAAGAAACATCATTGCTTGATTACCCAGGAAAGATTTGTGCGATTGTGTGGACGGTGGGATGTAATTTCCGCTGTCCCTTTTGCTATAATTTGAACATGGTGTATGGGGACACAGAGACTGTTCCTGTCGATCATATACTTTCTTTTTTGGATGATCGTGTTGGAAAACTTGATGCGCTTTCTATCACTGGTGGTGAACCCATGCTTCATGAAGATATTGGCTCCTTTATGAAAGAGGTGAAAGACCGTGGCTTTTTAGTAAAAGTTGATACGAATGGGACCTTTCCAGATCGGTTGGAAGAGTTGCTTAATGATGATCTTGTTGATTATGTGTCTATGGATGTAAAAGCTCCGTTTGATAAATATGATACCTTAGCAGGAGTTCATGTTGATGTTGAAAAGATTAAAAGATCAATTAAGTTGATCATGGAAAAAGCACCGGATTATGAGTTTAAAACCACGATGATTCCAGGTCTATTAGAAAAAGAAGATGTAAAACGTGTTGCTTCTTTGATTCCGGGAGCAAAACGGTATTATTTACAACAATTTAAAACAGATGTACCTGTGATCAATCAAGAATTGTTATCCGCGACTACCCCGTTTACTCCTACTGAATTTAATGAAATGAAGGATCTTGCTTCCCCATTTGTGGAATCATGTTTATTACGTGGTGTATAATACTTGATATAGTATGATGGATGAACGAATTGTTAAGGATTTGAAAAAAGCACGCTTACTTTTGCATATGTCTGATGTTTCATTAGTGGTAATTAAAGATGGAGAGATCATTGATCAACGAAAAGGTGAGGGTATTGCTCCGTTTGTTGATTTGATCGAATCAACTGATGCTGATTTTTCTGATTGTGTGATTGGTGACCGATTGCTTGGAAGAGCTTCAGCATTTCTTTGTCGGTATGTGAATGCGTCTGGAGTATATGCAGTGAAGGGAACTAAAAAAGCATTAGCAGTACTCATGGTTGGAGGTGTTCTTGGTCAGATTGATGAGTTCATCCCTCAGGTTTCGAATCGATCTTTGGATGGATTGTGTCCTTTTGAACGATCGGTTGCATCAGTTGAATCGCCAGATGAAGCCTTTGTTTTGATTAAAAAGAAACTTGCTGAACTTATGGGATAGGGAAAGGGGGGGGATAAAAAATTATAAGTATTCTTTTTAGGTTGACGGGTGCATTATAGGTTGATTGTATGGATTACGAACTTGCCATCATTGGAGCTGGACCCGCAGGTTATTCAGCAGCGATTTATGCAGAACGAGCAGGGATAAAAACTGTTGTTTTTGATAAAAGTGGTGGCGGTGGCCTTGCGAGTATTGCACCAAACATTGAGAATTATGCTGGTTTTGAATCGATTCCTGGTGCTGATCTGATGGAGAAGATGAAGGCTCATGCAAGTAAGTATGCTGAAATGAAATTGTATGAAGAAATCATGGATATTAAAAAAACAAGTGGTGGTTTTGATCTTAGTACTGCTGAGGAAAACACTTTTTCTGTTGGAGCAGTCTTGTTTACGGTGGGAACGGAACATCGGAAGTTGAGCTGTGAAGGAATTGAGCGGTTTGAAGGTCGTGGCGTGAGTTATTGTGCCACGTGTGATGGCTTTTTTTTCAAAGATAAAAACGTAGGAGTGGTTGGTGGAGGTAATACTGCACTTATCGAATCGATTTATTTGAAACAAATTGGTTGTAACCATGTGTATTTGATTCACCGTCGGGATAAGCTTCGTGCTGAGGAAGCATATGAAGAAGATGCAAAAAAGGCAGGAGTTGAGTTCTTACTTGATAGTGAAGTTGAACGAGTTGATGGTGATGAATTACTTTCTTCTATTACTTTGAAAAACAAAAAGACTGGTGAAACAAAAAAAGTTGATGTTGAGGGATTGTTCATTTCCATTGGTGTGGTTCCACAGAATGATCTTGCGAAAGATCTGGCAGTAAAACTTGATGATCATGGATATATCATTGTTGATGGTCAGATGCGAACAAGTGTGAAAGGCGTGTATGCTGCAGGTGATATCACTGGTGGATTACGCCAAGTAGTAACGGCTGCAGCAGAAGGAGCAATTGCCGCGTTAACCTCGACTGAGGTCCTTGGGAAGCAGTATCCATATTA